>NZ_JAXEXL010000006.1:0-4799 GCF_034113385.1 Atopobium sp.
CGTGAGTGCTGCTGCTGCGCCCATGCCTACAAGTGCGCCAAGCCTCCTCCCACAGAGTGGACGTTTTTTCATGAGGCATATCCTTTCTTAATTTGCGTGCGTGACTTGTAACTACATGGTATTCCTTATCACTATTATATATGGCATTAGCTTATATTCAACATATTGTAAGAAGTCTTAATTGATTAGAAAAACCCGATGAATTACTCGTTGTGGGCGTCAAGTGGCTTTGTGGGTGCCTTGCAGATGTTCAGACAGAGGGGTATATGGTTTATCATCTGTTTGGAGTAGCTGGCAGTTGTCGGCTGGTGGGCGAGCGTTAGCCTTAACGGGGCGCGCCGGTAATAAAGTAAAGGTTGAGGAGAGAACCTTTTGCAACCATTTTCTCATCCATATGAGTCTTGTCATTTGTGTCCACGTGGTTGTGGTGCACAGCGTAGCGCAGGTAAGCGTGGGCTTTGTGGGGCTGGTGCAAACTTGCAAATAGCAAGAAGCGCTCTTCATTTTTGGGAAGAACCGCCTATTTCAGGCGAGGTAGGTTCAGGCGCTATTTTCTTCTCGAGCTGTCCTTTGCGCTGTGTGTTTTGTCAAAACCAACAAATCTCTCAGGGTAATTTTGGCCATGAGGTGAGTGTCAAACGTCTTGCTGCCATGATGCTGGAATTGCAGGAACAAGGTGCACTCAATATTAACCTTGTTACGGCACTACACTATGCCCCGCAGGTGTATGACGCGGTGCAAATGGCTCGTGAAGCTGGCCTGAGTTTGCCTATCGTGTGCAATACCTCAGGCTATGAGCTGGTAAGCACCATTCGCGCTATGGGTGATATTGTGGATGTATGGCTGCCAGACTTTAAATATGCCTCATCTGACCTTGCGTATGCGCTGTCTGGTGCTCAGGATTATCCCCAGGTTGCCACTGCAGCATTGGAAGAAATGCTTAACCAAGTTAGCCAACGCGGCACGCGTGTAGTGGGCAAGGATGGTGCGCTTAAAACAGGTATTATCGTACGCCACCTTGTACTTCCTGGACATACAGACGACTCATGCGCTGTTCTCGATAAACTCTGGGAACTTGCAGGCAATGATATAGACATTTCTGTCATGAATCAGTACACCCCTAATGCACGTTGCAAAGCCGCTGGTGGCAATCTGGCTCGTGCACTTACCAATGAAGAGTATGAAGTGGTGCTTGACCATGCAGATGATCTTGGTTTTGAGCATATGTGGTGGCAGCAAGGCGGCACGGTATCAGAGAGTTTTGTGCCACCGTTTGATGCAACTGGTGTAGATGGTCCAGAACTTAGCAGCTTTTTGCCTCAAACGGCGCGCACAACGCAGTAAAACGGCTATAGTCTATACAACCCTTTAAAGGTGGGCTAAGGAGAAACTATGTCAAATACTGACACGTTAACTGATTCTGAACGCGCCGAGCTGGAAGCACTTCGCGCTCAAGCAACAGCTCGCCACAATGCAGCCGAGCGTGCCGAGCTAGAATCCTTGCGACAAGCCCAGCAAAAGGCGCAACGGCAGGCAGAAGAAGATGCGCGTATTGCTCATATTCGTGAGGTTAATCGTCGAGCCATGGAGCCAGATGAAGATTTAAACATGCCCTTTGCGCAAAAGCTTGTCCTTGGTGTTTTGGCTGTAGTTGTAATTGGCTGTGTTATCTATTATTTCTTGCGTCACTAAGCGTACCTTCAAACTAATGCATCGAGCTGCAAGGAGAGTGACATGTCTTTAACTGACCGCACAAAGCCCTCTGATATTGCCCTCAATACGGATTTATATGAGCTCACTATGGCTCAAGGCTTTTTTGAGTCAGGATTAGGGGATACGCAGGCATGCTTTACCGTATTTTTTCGCGAGAATCCCTTTCATGGTGGCTATGCCGTATCTTGTGGGGCTGGTCAAATTGCGGATTTAGTAAAAAACTTTGTGTTTGAAGATGATGCCATTGCGTATCTTTCCTCGCTTGATGCGCCTGGTGGCGGCAAGATGTTTACCTCTGAGTTTTTGCAATACCTTCGCAATTTTAAAATGCGTGTCTCGGTATGGGCCGTTCCCGAGGGTGAAGTTGTATTCCCGCGTGAACCTATGATTCGCGTAGAAGGCCCTGCTATTGATTGCCAGCTCATAGAGACTGCATTGCTTAATCTGGTAAACTTCCAAACCTTGGTGGCAACCAAAACTGCTCGTGTTGTACAGGCAGCAGAGGGTCATGCTGTTTCTGATTTTGGTTTGCGTCGTGCACAGGGTCCTGATGGTGGTTTGGCTGTTGCACGCGCTGCCTATGTAGGCGGTGCAAGTTCCACATCTAATGTATTAGCAGGAAAGACGTATGGCATTCCCGTTTTTGGCACCCATGCGCATTCTTGGGTTATGGCATTTCCTTCAGAGCTTGAGGCCTTTAGGGCATTTGCCAAATCTAGCCCCAAAAACTGTGTGTTGTTGGTAGATACCTATGATGTCTATAAAGGTATTCAAAATGCCATCACGGTTGCACACGAGATGGAAGCTGCGGGCGAGCGCCTGAGTGCTATTCGCATTGATTCTGGCGATTTAGCAAAGCTTTCTAAATACGCTCGTCGAGCGTTTGATGAGGCTGGCTTGCCCTATGTAAAAATTTCTGTTTCTAATGATTTAGATGAGCACACTATTCAGTCCTTGTTTGCTCAGGGCGCTCCTATTGATTCTTTTGGTGTGGGAACCAAGCTCGCAACCTGCGATCCTCAGCCCTCATTGGGTGGTGTATACAAACTCAATGCCACGCGTAAACCTGGTGCGACAAGCTGGACGCCTACCATGAAGTTATCCGAGCAAGCATATAAGCGTACGATTCCAGGAGTGCAGCATGTTTTGCGCTTCTTTGATGACAGTGGCTGTCCCATGGGAGACATGATTGTGGATGACGCCTTTGTGAGTTCTGATAAAACTATTGCCATTGATGTGCTTGATCCCTATACCAGTTACGACTTGTCTGCATACACTCCTATTGAGCTTCTCGAACACTATGTCGAGAAGGGCGAGTGTGTTGCACGCCCAGCTACTCTGGAAGAGTCGCGCCGTCGTTGCCATGACTCGCTTATGCATCTTGACCCTGCTACTAAGCGTTTCCTTAACCCTCAAACCTATCCTGTGGGTATGGAAGAAGGCTTGGCAAAATTGCGAGAAGACCTCAGCAGGGAAGAGCGTGCTCGTTCTGGCCGACGATGAATTACTCGTAGTTTTTATTAAGCACGTACATGTACTAAAAATTGGTGTATGAGCTTTGTTAGACTGCTAGAAATTGCAAAAACGTATACCAAATATACAAAATGCTATGGATCAAGGAGTGACTTATGCCCGAGACTATTGAAGAGTTGGTAAAGCAAGCCATTGCTGCTGCTCAGCAGGCAGGAGACTTGCCTGAGTTTACCGTAGAGGACTGTGGCGTTGAGCGTCCGGCCGATACTGACCACGGCGAGTGGACTTCCACCGTCGCTCTTCGATCTGCTCGTCTGGCTCGTATGGCTCCCGCAAAGATTGCTCAGGCAATTGCTAATCACATACCTGCCAATCCTTCTATTGCAAAAGTAGAGGTAGCTGGACCTGGTTTTATTAATTTTTATCTTAACGCCGCCGCAAACAATGAGGTTATCCGTAATGTTCGTGAGCAAGGCGAGGACTTTGGTCGCGCTAACGTAGGCAATGGCCTTAAGGTCAATTATGAGTTTATTTCTGCTAATCCAACTGGTCCTTTGCATGTAGGTCATGGTCGCTGGGTAGCTTTGGGTGACTCTATGTGTAATGTCATGGAGCACGCAAACTACGATGTCTTCCGTGAGTATTACATCAATGATCACGGTAGTCAGATGGATGTTTTTGGTGGCTCTGTTGCCACTCGTTATATGCAGCTTGTTCAGATTATTCGCGAGAAAAACCTGAGCGCCCACGACGCCTATCAGCTCCTCCTTTCCGATCGTGAGGCATATGTAGAAGATGAGCTGGATGAGGCTCCAGAGACCCACCCCTATATGGATTCCTTCAATGAGATTTTGGGTGGTAATTCCTACGGCGGAGACTACATCATCGAGATAGCCCTAGAGTTTTATGAAGCAGATGGAGACAAGTGGGCAGACGTTGACGAGAAAACCCGTGGAGATGAGTTCCGCGAGCGTGCCTATCAGGCAATGTTGCAGCGTATCAGGAACACTACTCACCAAGCTCGCTGCGACCTTGATTTGTGGTTCTCGGAGCGTAGTCTATATATTAAGGATGAGTCCGGCACGTCTCCAGTAGACCGTGCATTTGCTCGCTTGGACAAGATGGGTCATCTTTATACGACTGATGATGGCGCTTTGTGGTTCCGTTCCACCACATTTGGTGACGATAAAGACCGCGTACTCATCAAGTCTAATGGCGAATATACCTACTTTGCTTCTGACGTTGCCTATCACTGGGATAAGTTCCAGCGCCAAGATTACTCTATTGACCTGTGGGGTGCAGATCATCACGGCTATATTGCCCGTGTAACTAATGCTTGTGATGCCTTGGGGTATCCTGGCCAATTTGAGGTAGACCTTGGTCAGTTTGTCAACCTGCTTCGTGATGGCAAGCCAGTGCGTATGTCCAAGCGTAAGGGAACTATGGTTACCTTCCAAGAGTTGTTGGATGAGGTTGGTGTAGATGCAACTCGTTATACTTTGGTATCCAAATCCTCTAATCAGACCATTGATTTTGATATTGAGGCTGTTAAGCAGCGCAATGCTTCCAACCCTGTATTCTATGTACAGTATGCTCACGCACGTATTTGTTCC
>NZ_JAXEXL010000007.1:0-15884 GCF_034113385.1 Atopobium sp.
GAGCAAGCAGCCATTGCCCAGCTCAAGGCTGGTGAGCCTGTAAGTATGGCATGCGATGTCATGCAGGAATATCCTCGCCACATTGAGGACTTCAAAGGCATTCTAACTATGGACGGCGTAGATTTAGACGGTCTCTTTGGCATGGACTTGAGCATGGACCGCACGGACATGCTCGACGTACATGAGACATGCCTCACCCATGCTATGACCTTCCAGGGCGTAGAGCTTGACGAGAAAGGCCAACCTGTTGCGTGGCGTGTAGAAAACAGCTGGGGTAAAGATTCTGGCAAAGACGGATACCTGTACATGAGTGCTGAATGGTTCCGTGTGTACGGTGGTGAAGTTGTGGTACGCCGTGAATACTTGCCCGCAGAAATACGTGAGTTGTGGGACAGCGCTCCTGCCGAAGAGTGTGATCCTTGGAGCGGCTTTGCGTTAGGTATGGGACAAGGTAAGTAAGTCACTCATCAGATTCATACACATCAGCCGTCCCTCATATGAGAGACGGCTGATTTTTTACCATATAAGACGCTCTGTAACCCAAGAGCAGCATATATTTTGCAAAGTACGTTTGCGAAATAGCTTTTGCAGCGCTTAGTACTGAGGCGTTTCCTTAAGCTCCCTCAAAATACTAAACAGTCCTCTTGCATAGGCAGGGTCCATGGCCCATGTGCCCGTAAGACCAGAGATGGTTGGTGCAGAACCGCGCTTTGACGTAAGGTACTTAAAGCGGTTATCCACACAGGCATTATTAAGTGCATCGGTGCTTGCATAGCCCTTAAGATGCTGGACTTGGGCACGCAAACCATAGCGCACACCTTCGGCACCGTAGCCGCTAAAGTCCTCACCTCGCACGCCACCACCAACAGCACCAAGACCAGCAAAATTGCACTGCCAGTTCTTTACGTCACCACCAAACTGCAGCCAACCCGTCTCATGCATGGCCTGTGCAAAAACTACCTCGGCACGCACGCCTTCAGCAGCTGCCTCTTCCATAACAAGCTGACAGAACTTCTCGATAGTTGGGGCACCATAAGCGCTGTACACAGAGCTGGGATACTGCTTGCCTATCTGCTTATACAGAGCAACCATCTGGCGTGCAGTGACCGTGGAATTGCCCATAATGGTGTATGTCTCGGGGCTTATGTCCTCGTCTACGGAAGGAGGATTGGGCAAATCCGGGTTAGGGTCGACGGGGTTCTCGGAATTAGACTGGTAACCAGGGGTAAATGGAACGTCATTTTGAGATTCATCAGCATGAGGAGTATCAGAACCGCCGCCATAGTACTCCTTTGCATACTGCTCAATGGCGTTTGCCAAGGCATCTGCAATTATAAACTTACGCTGCTGATATACGTACATATCGTTTGCATTGGTCACAAACGCAATCTCAAGAAGCGTTGCAGGTAGATGGCCTTTCTTGCCACTAATAACAGCAATTTCTTGTGTATTCATGCCACGGTTTCTTAAACCGACTGAAGCCTTGAGGGCCTCGTGCATAGCACTTTGGAACTCAAGAGAACCAGGCTCGGCATTACGGGTATGCCTAAAACTCTCAAAACCCGTGGCAGTAGCATTCGGTGAAGCATTAAAGTGAATGGATAGCAGCGTTGTGCAGCCATGATTGCGTGCAGCCTCTTGACGACGGTCAAAATTAACGCCGTCATCCTGGGACTTACGATACGCAATGCCCTTTTTATCTAACCGTAGGGCGATAAGGTCTACGAGTTCATGAGTAAGATCAGCTTCACGATAGTCAGGGGTGGTAGCACCAGGATCCCAGCCGTTCGGGGCACTGTAACCGTGACCAGCATCAAGATACAAACGGAATGTACCAGTATGTTGCTGAGTAGCAGCACTTACCCAGGAAAAGTTCCAACCCTGAGCAGCACCGCCATGATAGGCATACAGCTCTACATTGGTTGAGTTAACAGCATGGCCACCAGTCACGTCAATAACATAGTTGGGGTTAAGAGCAGAGCGCAACACAAAATAACCCTTGGTATTCCACTCTACATACCAGTGCTGATTGGGACCGCCATGAGAGTCATATTGCAAAATATTGGTGCCGTTCTTGACCTCATTGTTATATAGGTCAAGCACCCGACCCGAGGAAACATTGGTAAATACGTATGCGCCACTTGCTATGCGTCGAGCAATCCACTTTTGAGCGGCAGAGTGGTTACGCGTATAAATCTGAACGTTTGCACCGTTTTGGGTTGAACCACCATCTACGTCCAAAGCCATGTTATTGCCTACAGCAGCGTTAATCTCATAGGTGCCATTCTCCAGCTCAATTGCCGAAGACGCAACCCACTGTTGGTTGATGCCGCCATGGGCAAGCCACATACCTACAGAGGTACCAGAGGCATACGTATTGTTTGTAATATCTAAGACAGTATCAGAAAGTTCATTCTTAAACTGCAAGTTACCCTGTACAAAACTCACCACCCAATGAGCAGAAGATGTGGTGGCAGAAGCACTTAAGCGCACCTGACCATTCAGAACATTTACGTAGGTGCCCGTATCCAAAGACTGCAGGGTGTAGGTGTTATCCTTGCCCTCAACCTTTTTTATAAACCATTTTTGATTAAGACGCTTACCGTTAGCAGCAATAGTTAAAGATGCACCATCCGTAGTAAGAGCCATGGTCTTGCCACCAGCGGCAGTAACAGAATACAAGCCGCTAGAAAGGATGTCGGTAATCTTTTCTATTCTAAACTTCTGAGTATTGGAAGGATACGCGCTAAAGCTGGTTAGATACAGATTTGCTTCATCGGCAGGATTACCGCTAATGTCCAAAAGCAAACCAGTCGAGACACCCCTAAAGGAGTAGGTACCATCAGCATTGCGAATAATAGCAAACTGTTGGTTCTTATCGTCAGCATGAGCCTCCCAGAACTGCGCATTATTGCCAGAGGTAGGAACATCACCATTAGAGGCTAATGCAACATTGCCTCGCAATGATTTAAGTAAGAAATAGCCATTTTTAGCGGCAGGTTCAAACACAAATGCCTGGTTGGCAGCATTGTTTTTAGTGTACAGCTGAGCATTGGTGCCATTAGCAGTCTTGCCTGCATACAAATCTACTGCATAGTTAGGATTAGCATATGAAACAATGCGGTACATTGCATTGGGGTCAAGCGAGCGTGCAACCTCTAGGTCTGTTTCTGGAACATGAATGTCCAACGACGTAAAACGCCAACGCTGGTTAGCTCCATCATGAGCACTGTACAGCTCAATATTAGCGTTGTTGTTGGTCTGAGACGCATGCAAATCCACGGCAAACTTGGGGTTAATGGCCGATAAAATCTTGTAGCTACCATCAGCCATCTTAACAATAAGCCAACGCTGTGCCATGGAACCATTGTCGTCCCCCTGCTGCACATTGATGCCGTTAGCAGCCACGTCATCACTTACATCAAGGACTTTACCAGAATACTTATTGGTGAGTTTTGCTAAACCGTCCTTATCGTACGATACATGCCAGACCTGCGTTTTATGACGCGTGGTCTGCCAGAGCAATACGCTAGAGCCAGACTCAGCAGTAGGATAGTCCACATCTACTGCCTTACCATTAGTTACCTTAGTCTCTATCAGATAATCGCCCTCAGGAAGACGGTCATTATCCTGAGCCTGCTTTGCCTCACGTAAAGCAGCCGTCATGTTTTCTAAAATCCATCTTTGATTGCTGCCACCATGGCTGGTATACAACTGTACATTGGTACCATTAGCCGTCTTACCTGCCCATAAATCAAGCAAAAAGGTTGAATCTGCAGCCGATGCAATGGAGTAGCTACCATCAGCCATACGATTTAAAATCCACTTTTGCCCATCGCTATAATTGGGCTGGTATTGTTGTACGTTAGCCTCATTAAAAGGCTTGCCATCAGTTATATCTAAAGCTTTATTGGTTGCCTCATTAATAAGCAGGTAGTACTCGCCATTACGAATAAGACGCCAACGCTGGTTAGCCCCATTATGCTTTTTCCAGAGCAGTACGTTAGCACCATCTGCCTGAGAACCACGGGCAACGTCTAACACCTTATCGGGCGCTGCCTGAGAGTGGATGTAATACACATCCCCTTCAACCAAATTATCATCATAGTTTGCGGCAGCAGCGGCACGAGGAGCTGCTGCACGTTCCTGTGCAGGAGCCTGCTCATCTTGTTGAGCTGCCGAAGCATCATGAGCGCCATTAGTGGCGCCCGTGCCACCAGCTTCGCTTGCTTTTTCGTGGACAGCCACAGGCTCGGCCACAGAAACTGCACGTGCCACTACAGAGTCACTCTGGTCTGCCACAGCATCCTTACTTTGTGCTTTGACAAGAACCGTGGTTGTATCTGCCTGCACGGTTTGTGTTGCCTGTGCAGCTGGTGCAGCCGCCGCGGACTGCTGAGCAGCAGAATCCGTAGCAGCACGTGCCACACTGGGCACGCTGAGCACAACAAGCAATGCTACGCCACATATGAGCGAGCACGCTGTCCACAGCATCTTATTACGAGCTTGTCTTTCCAAATACTTCATAACGCTCCGAATCTAATGTGCATGCTACACAGCAACTATGCACAATCTCAGGGCTTATAGTTTGCGGTCATTTATCGTAGTACAGCTGCCATAAGTAACCTGGCGCTAACTTTATACAGACCGATAATTACAGAGAAGGTCAACATTTTATACACAAAATCAAAACTGTATGCCCTTTGGTTTCAGCTAACTCTGGCTTGTTGTATGTGCGTATCTATACCATGCACTTTTTATACCGTGTATACGGTGCCCTATCCCCTATGATGCAAGGCAACAACACACCCTAGTTCTCGGGCAAAATCTCTATGCGCTGACCGTCTGGGTCTACAATAAAATACAAACCCATCTTGGGATTTTCTTTTTGAATGCAACCCATCTCTTCATGCAAAGCATGAGCTGCCTCAATATCGTCCACCCTAAAGGCAATATGGGTATCCATTCCGCCATTCTCATAGGGCGTTGTGCGACCACGATTCCAAGTAAGCTCAATCTCAAAACCAGACTGAGGGTCAACCATAAAGGTGTTTGACCAGCTCCCATCCTCAGGACCCGAAACACGCTCCACAACTAACCCCAAGGCCTTTTGATAAAACGCTACCGTAGCATCTCTATCAAGAACATGGGTACAACGATGAACAAAACGTGCCTTCATAGTAGGCTCCTTACTGCTTTGTTGCATTTTAAGTTTGTTTAGCATCTATATAATTTTACTCGCCTTGTCATCAAAAAGCATGCTCAGGATATGTTTTTTCTCCTACAACCTGCGCCGTAGATACAATAGAAGTACTCAGAGCTTGCATAAAGCCAAGTAAGTCCCAAAAGCAAGCCCAATCATTATGTACGATAAGGAGCGCTCATGAACGTCTTGGTTGTTGTAGATATGCAAAATGACTTTGTAACCCATGCGCTGGGCACACCCGAAGCACGCGCTATCGTACCTGCTGTTATGGCACGCATTGCTACCGCTCAACAAACTAACGAGAAGATTATCTTTACGCGTGACACCCATCACAGCGACTATCTATCCACACAAGAAGGCACCAATCTACCCGTACCACATTGCTTATATGGCAGCGAGGGGTGGCAAATTATTCCCGAGCTTGCCGAGGTTGCCAATGCTGCAGATGTACGCATTTTTGATAAGCCCAGTTTTGGCAGCATGGAACTCGCAGCATACCTTACACAGCTCAACGCAAAGACGCCTCTTCAAAAGATTACCTTCATTGGTCTGTGCACAGACATTTGCGTTATCTCTAATGCGCTGCTCGCAAAAGCTGCCGTACCTGAAGTTCCTATCGTCGTAAAGAAAAGCTGTTGTGCAGGGGTTACGCCACAAAGCCATGAACGTGCACTTGGTGCTCTGGAAAGTTGCCAGATTATCGTGCAGTAAAGACTGGTTCTGCAATTGTGCAAAGGTCTTCTCCATGAGCAAACTCACGCAGGGCCGCCACAAAGGGTTGCTCTGAACCAGAAGCAAAACTCAAGGTAAGCTGCACTTCATTGGTAAAAAGAGCCTCATGTTGTTTGCCACCAGCAGCCTGTGCCATATGCAAAACTCGATCATAGGCAGCATAAGGAATACAGCATGTTACATAGGTGGTAAGTCCCATAACAACTATATGGTTTGCTGCCTGCGCGTCTGTTACCGCAGCTTGTGCCGCTGCCGTATAAGCACGAACTAAACCACCAGGACCCAAAAGAGTGCCACCAAAATATCGAGTTACAACACAACATACGTCTGCTAAACCAGCACCATGCAAGACATCCAAAACCGGCATGCCAGCGGTACGAGATGGCTCCCCATCATCAGAACAACGCTCACGCCCATCTGCCAATATCCACGCAAAAACAGTATGGCGTGCGTCATGATAGCGAGCCCTCAAAGAAGCAATATACTCCTCAGCAGCAGCCTCTGAAGATAGATGTGTGAGCGCAGCAAGAAAGCGACTACGGCGATCTACAAACTCCGCCGTATGCACTACATCTGGAACAAGTGTCTTATATTCTTGCTGCATACGCAATTAACCCTACTTAACCCTACTCGTTATTGTTACCACCAGTGCCTATCCTGGCAGCTCTGTTAGTACCACCATCTTAAAACCGTGCATATGCCAAATTAAAGCACATGCACGGTTTACTATAACGCGTATTACCATAAGGTATGTAATAAGATATGTGCTCTAGATTACAGAAATAGCTCCTGTTGCAATCTGATACACAGAAACCAACATGGTACCCACAATAATCAAGGCAATAATCTTATCTGCCATGGTAGGCAAAATCTTTTTGTCTTGTGTCTTTTCTCCCCAGGCATAGAGCAAAATGCCTGGCGTAAACAAAATGGTAGTAATCATAATGCCCGTCACACCACAAGACCACACCAAAAACAGAGCGTATACGCAGCCCAAGGTACCAAAGAAGCGAGCTTGAACCACACTGCCAGCACCGTCATCCCCCATGTATTTGTTTTGCCATGCAATTTTTGCAAAATACAAGGTAGATGCCACATAGGGAACAAGAATTGTGCAGACCGCGCAGTTGTACATAAACTGATACGTAGACGTAGCAAACACAGCCAAAATCAAGAACAGCTGGGTAATGCCAGAAGAAACAATTAGAGTAACAAGAGGAGACCCCGCCGTATTTGAGCGTGCAAATACCTTAGGGAATGTGCCCATTTTTGCTGCTTCATAGGGAGTCTCGGCATTAATAATTACATAGCCCAACATAGCACCCAACAGGGATAACACAACGCCCAAATTAACAACAGCTGCGCCTACAGGACCAATAGCAGCTTCCAGCACACCCGCCATAGAAGGTGTTGCCAACTCTGCCATCTGCGCACGAGGCACCACGCCCATACTCAATACGGAAATGAGCATATACAACACAAAGATAAAGACAAATCCAATGATAGTGGAGCGTCCAACATCCTTTGCTAAACGAGCACGACCAGAAATAACAACAGAAGCCTCAATACCCGTAAAAATCCAGACTAATGCCACCATAGTAGAAACAACTTGCTCGTAAAAGCCTGGCCCACCAGGTTCACCCATAAAATTGTCCATAAAAATGGACGGGTCAAACTTACCAAGCAGCAAAATGGATACGACAAACAAACCCAACGGGATAATCTTTACCACGGTTACAAAAATATTGAGCTTTGCTGCCTCCTTAACACCCTTAGCTGCCAACCATACCAACAACCACAAATACGCAGACGCGCATATGCAGGAAAGTAAGTTATTGCCACTCTCAAATGGTTTAAAGAAATATCCTAATGCCGAGAAAAGCAATAAAGCAAACGAAACATTGGACAGACAACCAGAAATCCAGTAACCGTAAGCAGAAATAAATCCAACAAAGTCACCAAAACCAGCGGCAGCATAAGCATAAATGCCACCCGTAAGATCAGGACGAGCGCGCGATAAACCAAAGAAGCACATGGCCAAAGCTAGCACGCCCACAAAACAAATGCCCCAACTTACCAGCACAGCACCGGTATGAGCTCCACCAGCTGCCAAATCTCCTGCAAGCGAGAATATACCACCGCAAATACTAGCGGTAATAACCATCATAGACAGACGCAGCAAGCCCATGCCATGAGGATCAATAATCTTATTGCCCTGTTCATCCACAAGAAGTTCAGCTGCGTCATGCGTTGTTGTAGTAGGTTTTTCCATCGTAAAGCCCCCTTCTGTAATAAAAGAGCTGCACGAACCTCACAAGCGAAGGTCCATGCAGCTCTTGGGGATTACAAATTCATATTAGAAGCGCAAACCAAGGCAGGACAGACCACCATCGAGCTTACGATACTCGGAAGTATCCACCACAATGGTTTTATAGCCAGCATCCTGAACAGCCTTTAGCACCGTGGGGTATCCTTCTGCAACAATAACGGTACCGTTCATCCAAATGCAGTTGGCACCATAGGCTTCCTCTTCTGGAACCACAATCTTGTTGTATTGCGCAAACTCGGGTTTATCGATAAACTCGCCGGAAACCAGCATATTGTTATCTTCGATGTAGTTAACGCCCGTCTTAAGATGTAAGACCTTCTCAAGAGGAACTTCTACGCATGTAAGACCCCATTCTTCTAGAATGGCAGCAAACTGACGAATACCCTCTTCATTGGTGCGCTTAGACCTACCAACATAGAAGGTGTCTCCAACCATCATGACATCTCCGCCTTCAAGCGTACCAGGAGAAGTAATGTGGCGGATCTTGTCATAGTCAAAGAAACGATGCAGTACGGGCTCAAGGAGCGCCGCTTCCCCGCGACGGCTATCCGCACCAGGGTTATCTACAATAACGCCACAACGCGTAATAACGCAGGTATCCTCTACAAAGCAGCTGTCTGGATATTCCTCAGATGCCGGCAAAACCGTTACATCTACACCACAGCGGGTCAACGCATCGATGTAGTCATTATGCTCTTCGAGGGCACGAGCATAGTCAGGCTTGCCCAGCTCAGGAGCAGAGGTAATGCCATCAAGCAAAGAGTGGCTCGGACGACGAACAATACAGTGCGTAAACTTGGTCATGTTATAACCCCTTTCCTCAAGAACTACCATAAGAATTACTTCAAACTGCGGTATCAATGTCCTCATGCACCCACGTTCTGTTTGGATTGCACGTAGACATTGCATCTGCACGTTCAACATATCGTGAGCGTGTAACTGTCATGTACACTGTGAACTTGAGCGGTATAATTTGAGCTGTAAACGGCTTAAATAGTATGATTTACCTTTACTTTTTTGTTTATATAAACAAAATTGTTGATTGTATACAATTTGCGTTTATATACATCCAATGGAGGTGCGCACAGACATGCCACAAGATAGATACCTCTCCCTCAAAGACCATGTGTATGCTCACATTGCCAATCTCATTAACGAGGGCATGCTCAGTGAGTTTGAGCACATTAGCGAGCAAAGCATTGCAGACGCTCTTTCGGTAAGCCGCACCCCCGTTAGAGAAGCTCTTATGCAATTGAGTGATGAGGGCTATTTAGAGCGCGTTCCTCGCAAGGGTTTTGTGGTTCGTGGCTTTGACGAATCTGCTGCGCGAGAAGTGTTTGAAATCCTCGGCCCCTTGGATGGCCGAGCAGCCCTTCTTGCTGCGGGACGTATGAGTGATAATGACATTGCGCAGCTGAGTTTCTTATGTAATAGCATGCAACTAGCTATAAACAGTGGACTGTATGACAGATACGATGACCTGCAACGCGAGTTCCATCAGACGTATGTATGTAAATGTGGTAACTCTCGCCTCTCTAACTACATAGAGGAACTCAACCGCTTTTTTATGAAGCGCGCGTATTTGCAAGAAGACCCAGAAATCCTTGAAGCTAACGCTCGCAAAGCCAATAAAGAACATGCCCATATAGTGGCACTATTTAAAAAGCGTGATGGCAGTGGTCTGCAAAAGTATATTCGTGATGTGCACTGGTCTTTAGATAACGCTAAGTACTTGTCGTGGTAAAGAAGACAAGTTTTTTTCAACTAAAGCCACGAGGGTTTTTCGATAAACGCTTGAGCGTGGTACAATCGCTAACGCGAAGTGAGCTCGACGATCGCGGGGGCAGCAGAAGCTGCTCATGAGGAAAGTCCGGGCTCCACAGGGCAGGATGCTGGCTAACGGCCAGGCGGGGTGACCCGACGGAAAGCGCCGCAGAAAAGAAGACTCCCACTGCTTGCTTGCACATACGCTCGCAAGTAAGAGAAAAGCTGAAACGGTAGTGTAAGAGACTACCAGCGTCGTAGTAATACGACGGCTTGGCAAGCCCCATCCGGAGCAAGCGCAAATAGGAACGCTATGATGCTGCCCGCAGAGCGTTCGGGTTGCGTGCTAGAGGGCGTTGGTAACAACGTTCGTAGATAAATGATCGTCCTTGACAGAACCCGGCTCATAGGCTCACTTCGCACTTTTACCAAGCCAAACTCTTGTTGCTTTTTGTTGCTTTTTCTAAGCTTGTTGTGCCAGTTTTGGTATCAGCCTTTTATTTTTATACAACTTTACAAAGTTTTCTCTATTCTTTTCTATAAATGTTAGTAATATTATGACAAAATAATCATATACACGTTCGTGCATATTGAGCCATCAAAAGAAAAGAGAGTTTATGGGTAAGCGATTTGTTGTTATTGGTGCAAACCACGCGGGTATTGCTTGTGTTAACCAGCTTCTTGCGCTCAATCCCGATGATGAGATATACGTATTTGACCGTAACTCAAACATCAGTTTTTTGGGATGCGGAATGGCACTGTGGATTGGCAATCAAATTACTAAGGGAGAAGGGCTTTTTTATTCCAGTAAAGAGGACCTTGAAGCCAAGGGTGCCCATGTTTACATGGAAACCACTGTTGATTGTATAAATTACCAGGCAAAAACCATTACCTATCATCAAAACAAGAGTGACGATTCACAGAAGCTTCCTTTTGATAAGCTTATTATCGCCACTGGTTCCTCCCCTATTATTCCATCCATTCCTGGCATTGACCTTGCCTACATCCAGCGCGCAAAACTTTTTCAAGATGCTCAGCTTGCTGTAGAGCAAATTGCTCATGATGAACATATTCGCAACGTTGTAGTTGTGGGTGCTGGCTATATTGGTGCTGAGCTCGCAGAGGCTTACGAACGCGTTGGTAAGCGGGTTGTTCTCATAGATGCACTAGATCGTATTTTGGGCACTCATTTTGATAAAGACTTCTCTGACGTTATGAAGACGCGCCTTGAATCTCATGGTATTACCGTAGCACTTGACCAAAAGGTACAGGCTTTTGAAGGTGATAACCAGGGTCGTGTTTGTCGCGTTGTTACTAATCAAGAAGCCTTTGACGCCGATCTTGTTATGATGTGCATTGGCTTTAAGCCTAACAATGAGCTGGGCGCCAATAAACTTGAGCTCTTTAGTAATGGCGCCATTTTGGTAGATGCCAAACAACAAACGTCGGTACCTGATGTGTATGCCATTGGAGACTGCGCTACCATCTACGATAACTCGCTTCGCGCTACCAGCTACATTGCATTGGCTACCAACGCTGTGCGCTCTGGCCTTGTTGCAGCCTTTAATGCAAGCGGTGTAGAGATTCCTTCTTTAGGTGTACAGGGTTCCTCTGGCTTATGCCTCTACGGTCTTAAAATGGTTTGCACTGGTCAAACGGTTAGTACCGCAGCGGAGCATGGCATCGAGGCAGAGATGTGCGAGTATACCGCCAAGCAAAAACCCGGCTTTATGGATGAGGCTGGCGCTAACCCAGAGGTACATATGCGCATTGTATATCGCAAAGATGACCATAGCGTCATTGGCGCACAACTTATGAGCGAGCATGATATGTCCGCTGCTCTTCATATGTTCTCTTTGGCCATCCAAGAGCATGTAAGCATTGAGCACATTGCGTTGTGTGACATTTTCTTTATGCCTCACTTTAACGAGCCGTATAACTACATTACTATGGCTGCTCTTTCTGCTGTTAAGCTATAAGCATTACAGGTAGATAAAATCTACTCGTAGGATGGTTTTTCTGAATAGTGGCAAGTCCTTTTTGGGACTGCCACTATTTTGTTGCAGGTAAAGCACCTAATGTTACACGCATCATCCTCGTATCAAACTAGAACACTTGTACTGTTTATTTCTACATGCTATCCTTACTAGAACATTTGTTCTAGATGGAGGCACGCCGTGGACACTATGTCAAAGCTAGAGATTCTTGCAGAAGCCGCACGCTTTGATGTAGCCTGCACCTCTTCCGGTTCCAATAGAAGCACTAAAGCGGGCAAACTAGGTACCACTCACGCTGCTGGCTGCTGCCATAGTTTTACAGAAGATGGCCGTTGCATTACCCTACTTAAAGTCCTTATGTCAAACGCTTGTAGCTTTGATTGTGCCTACTGCGTTAATCGTAAGAGTGCAGCCTGTGCTCGCGCCACGTTTACCCCGCGTGAGCTCGCGGAACTTACGGTTGAGTTTTACAAGCACAATTACATTGAGGGCTTATTTTTATCATCTGGCGTATTAGGTACAGCAGATGCCACGGTAGAGCGCATGATTTGCTGTTTGCATATCTTACGAGAAGAGCTTCAGTTTAACGGCTATATTCATACCAAAATTATTCCAGGAACCAGTCCTGAGCTCGTGGATAAAGTTGGCAGATTATCAGACCGCTTATCAGTAAATCTAGAGTTGCCGAGCGCACATGCTTTATCCACCCTCTGCCCTGATAAAACCCCTTCTTCGGTTTTGGCACCCATGGCTCTGATTCATACCAAACGCACGGAAGAAGAGATGCTTCTCCTTGCAAGCACACACAACACAAGAAGCATAAGACAGCGTCACATTCGTAAAAAGAGTAGCCCCAGAGGCTCTGAACGTGCACTTATCTCCAATGGGGCTTGCTATACCCTGTCCTCACAAAAGACTTCTCGCATAGGAAGTTCTCTGAGAAGTTTTGCTGCTGCTGGACAATCTACCCAGATAATCGTAGGAGCAAGTCCTGAGGACGATAATCACATCCTTAAGCTATCGAGCTCACTCTATAGAAAGTTTGATCTTAAGCGCGTGTTTTTCTCTGCCTATATGCCCATGTTGGAAGACGAGCATCTGCCAGAACTTGGTACTCCTGTTCCGCTACGTCGTGAGCATAGACTGTATCAGGCAGATTGGCTTATGCGCTATTACGGATTTGAAGCTGATGAGCTCGTTAGTCCTGATGCACCTTGGCTTGATTTAGAGATAGACCCCAAGCTTGCTTGGGCACTTAATCATATAGACCACTTTCCTCTTGAGGTAATGGATGCATCGCTGGAGGATTTGCTGCGCGTTCCTGGTGTTGGCCCTGTTGGTGCCAGGCGCATATTGCAGGCACGGCGCACTACGTTACTGAGCTTTGATGATCTTAAGCGTATGCATGTAACGCTTAAACGTGCTCGTCACTTTTTAACCTGTAATGGCAAGCGTGACCCTCAAAGTCCACTTGACTCGCAACTCATTAGGCAGCGGGTGGTGAGTGATGCCACAACCAGTCCCTACAATCAAAGAAGAAAAGAGCTTGAAGAACAACAGCTCAGATTGTTCTAACTCCTCATGCACGCATGAACTATCTGAAGAGGCTCAAAGACTTGTTGCAACAATCAATTGCAACAGCAGCAGACAACAACACATAGTATTGGTCTGCAAGCCATCGCTTGAGTCCATCCTTGTCACCGTTGCACTCACGTACTATGCGCAACTACACGGCCAGTATGTTCGTCTGAGTTTAGAGAAAGACTGCCAGCTACAACTAGATGAAGTACCAATTGGCCCCATAGACGGATTACAGGATTTGCACTTAGTAGAACGCCTTATCACACAATTACAACGTTTCTACGGACAGCCAACACGATACCTTCTTGCTTATGCCTGCAGCTATGACGACCCTGCTATGCCTCAAGCAGTCTATGAGTGGGCACGCATGGTTTTACACTATAAAGAGCAATCACAAACCCTACTTTCAGCAGTACAAACAGAAGCATTTTTAAAGTATGCCCGTAGAGGATGTACTGAGTGTGAACATGCACGGCAGTTTATTCGCATGAGCAAAATGGAAGACGGTTCATACTTTGCACGTTTTAGCTGCAAAGCAAATGTGCTACCCCTGGTAGCATCCTATTTTGCAGGACGCTTACGCACAGAAAACTTTGCCATTGTTGACCCAAGCCATGGAGTGGCACTTATTCATACAGCTGGAAATATGCGCTGTAGCGTAATTCTATTGGACGAGGCACTCTTGCAAGAACTCTTACATACCAAACAAGTATCTAATGAAGAGCACTACATTCGTTCTCTGTGGAAGACCTTTTACAAAAAGGTTGGCTTTAGTGAGAGAGGCAAAGTTGAGCGAGGCTATGACCTACGCACACACTGGATGGCCAAACGATTTTGGAGTGGTTTGCATGAGCTTGAGCCACAATAGATACTCCCCATACAGCCTTGTAGCAAACACAAAACTGATAGTGCAAAGCCCCGCGAACCTAGGTTCGCGGGGCTTCTTGATGAGTACTTACCGTTTGCAAGCTCTCTACGCTGTTTCTTTTTGACGCTTTTGTTGAGCAGCGCCTGCCAAGAGCACCAATCCGCCAAGAGCTACGCCAAGCATAAGGAACGTATTGTTTGCATCCCCTGTCTTAGGCAAAACAGTATGCTGCACGGTTCCTGGTTTTGCTGGAATCACTGGTTTGGGGTCTTGCGTATTTGTAAGCGTAAAGCCTGTTTGTGCATCGCCAGTAATCTGAGAGGTATAGCCATCTAAGGGTGCTTCTTCAATCGTATAGACATACTCATGACCGTCATTTGCATCATAGGCATCCAAATCCTCAAAGACATGTTTCCAACCATCTTGCTTTGTAATGGTTGTATCCTCAAGCTTGTTGCCATCGCGCAAAAGCGTAACCTTAACAGATGACGCTTCATCTCCCTTCCAAACCTTAGTAACGGCAATGGAACGCTTGCCCTCAATAGTGTTGGTTATGGTAAAGCCTTCATCAGCAGTACCTGCATACACAGCACCATAATGCTCGACGGCATCCTCTACCACACTATAAACAATAGGTTTACCGTCCTTGTTAACAGCCACATCATCAAAACTTGCCGCCCAGATACCTTGAGCGTCAGCTTCAAGCTGCGCATGGGCAACTTCAACACCATTAGCAAGAAGCCGTACCGTCACGTTTTGTGGACGAAGGCCCTGAGCATTGGTGTTATCCACCCAGTTCTTGGTAACAGGAATGCTCATCTTTGCAGGTGTGTGCACATTTGTGATAGTAAAACCTGTTTGTGCAGTGCCTTCAACAGAACTGGTATAGCCTGGAGTTGGAGACTCTTTCACACTGTACGTAATCGTATCGCCGTTTTGATCATAGGTGTCAAGCCCTTTAAAACTAAATGACTGTGCCTGATCCTTAGTAATAGTAGCAACGTGGTTGGTAGGCTGCCCGTTGGCAAGAAGGGTAACGGTAATGGCTTCAGGACGAATACCATCTTGATTGTTTGCATCATCCCACACCTTTGTACCCGATACGACAATCTTAGGGTTAACCAAGGTATTAGTTAACTGCAGCTTGCTGGAATCATAGCTCACAGCAAAGCTTTTACCATCCAACTGCAAGATACCAGAAACATCCACACCCTCTTCTTTGATGGTGTATACATACTTGTTACCTTGGTCATCAGACATGCGAACATTATCAAAGCGAGAAGTAAAGGCGTTGTCCTTATTGAGCGTTTGAGTCATATCGGTAGGTTTTCCATTTTTATAGAGACGAACCAGAACCGAAAGCTTATCCCTATTTTCCTGAGAAAGACCTACCCACTGCTTAGACAC
>NZ_JAXEXL010000008.1:0-57284 GCF_034113385.1 Atopobium sp.
AAGCAAGTTAGTATCCCACACAACAAAATCTGCAAGCATGCCAGATTCCAGCGTGCCCAGCTCATGCGCGCGGCCTGTTGCTGCAGCACTGCCGTGTGTATATGCAGCCAACGCCTGAAGGCGCGTGAGCGAATGCTCAGGATACCAACCGCCCGTAGGCATATGCTCTCTTGGCGTTTTGCGCGTACAAGCGGTATACAGCACATCGCCAGAATGAGCTGGAACAACAGGAGCATCAGTTCCCAGCGCCAGAGTTACTCCAGCGGCTGCCATCTGTGCAAACGGCCACATACGAGAAGCGCGGTGCTCTCCTAAGTCATGTGCAGGCTGGACCAGATTGATGGTTACATGAGGCGGCTGCACGGAAGCCACCACTCCAGCACCAACAAAGCGCGGTATATCCTCAGGCACAATATCCTCTATATGTTCCATAGTGTTAACGCCCTGCAAAGGCATACCAAAGCGCTTACGAGCCTCCTCAAAAATAGAAAGTGCTTCAGATACCGCACGGTCTCCAATGGTGTGGATACGCACAGAATAGCCAGCTGCTGCAGCCTTAAGCACCAACGCGCGCATACGAGCAGCAGGCACGGTTGGACGACCCACATCCCCCTCAAAACGTGCATTGGCATACGGCTCTGAGCACCAGGCTGTGTGCTGGCTAGAAACGCCATCAAAAAACTGCTTAAAGCCAGGTGCACGCAACTGAGGGCCAGTCAATCGCTGCTGCAAAGTTTCCAAATACGAAAGGTCATCAGTAAGCGTGGGATACAAATGAGCGCGAACCGTCAACTTGCCCTCTGCTTGGAGCGCCTCATATACACCAGGATTGATGCCATCGGCGCCAGCTACTAAAGAAAGAGCCATATCACAGACGCTTGTAATACCTAAGGAGTTGAGAAGTGCAAAATAGTTGGCATATATTTCTTTAAGCTCATCCATACTAAAGCTGGATAAAATGCGCGCAACGTACACCATGCCTGCAGCCTCACGTAAAACACCCGTAAGGTGACCGTGTGCATCCCTATCAAAACTTCCACCTGCGGGAGACTCTGTTGCGTCCGTAATACCCAGTTCACGCATTCCGCAGCTGTTAAGCCACAAGGTATGCGCGTCACCAGAATAGAGCGCCACAGGTCTGTCAGGAAACGCCTCATCCAAAGAGGCGCAGGTGGGAATGGTACAGGGGGTCCACGCAGTTTCACGCCAACCATGGCTGACTAACCAGCCATTTCCGGGACGCAGAGCCGCACAGTGAACCATGTGTTCTACGCAGTCCTTCTCGCTTGCGCCTTGATACTCGCTTGCCAAGTTTGAGGGAAATAATGCTGCATGAAACACATGTTGGTGCGCATCATGAAAGCCTGGACATACAAACAAATCACCTGCATCAAAAGCATCTGGCTTACCTGCAAACTGAGCAAATGCTGCACGTGGCAAGACTTCAGACACGCGCCCCTTCTCTAGCACTAACGTTGCTGCCTCGTTGGGTTTATCGGCAGAAATAAACATGTGATTGGAAGAAATCACCCGAAGTTGTTGACCCATATCTGCTCCCAAAACTAGCTGTGAGATATACAGCTAACAAAACGTGCACGTGTAGACTGCTTTAGTCTAGCGCGTGCACGCAAACTTACTGGCACAACTGCACAATCAATCGGATAAAGAATCAAATTGCTGAGTTGTACGTATGGAGTTTTAAGCCTCTGCACCCGTGTCTTCTAAATACCGAGACAAAAACTCACGCGTACGACTGCACACAGGATTGGCAAACAGCTGAGCGGGAGCACCCATCTCTGCAATAACACCCTGGTCCATAAACACAACCTTGTCCGAGACATTCTTTGCAAAGTCCATCTCGTGCGTAACAACCACCATGGTCATGCCCTCAGTTGCAAGATTGCGCATGACGGTAAGAACCTCACCGACAATTTCTGGGTCAAGTGCACTCGTAGGCTCATCAAACAACATGAGTTCGGGCTCCATGCACAGCGCGCGTGCAATTGCCACACGCTGCTTTTGCCCGCCAGATAACGAGGCAACGGAAGCATAAGCAAAGTCCAACAGGCCTACGGATTCAAGATGCTTTTTTGCTACCTCTTCTGCCTGAGACTTTTTCATTTTCTTGAGCGCCGTGGGTGCGAGCGTGCAATTATCCAATACATTGAGATTGTTAAACAGGTTAAATCCCTGGAAGACCATGCCGATGCTCGAACGCAGCTTGTTAACATCTACATGCTGAGCTGCTAAATCGTGGCCATGGAACCATACATGGCCAGAATCTGGTGTCTCCAGTAAATTGATGCAACGAAGCAACGTAGACTTTCCCGAACCAGAGGCACCAATAATAGTTACAACCTCGCCAGGAAACACTTCAAAGTCGATAGTTTTAAGTACTTCATGCGAGCCAAAACTCTTGCGCAACCCCTCAATCTTAATAACAGGTTCTTGAGCAATGGGAGCTGTTGTAGAAGCAAATTCAGTCATGGTGCTTACCTTTTTGTCGAGGTGTTTGGGTGTGTAGCGTCAGCGCTATGAGCAGCATCGGTACTGACAGCCTGAGAAGCAGGTTTTGCAGCAGCCTGAGCAACCTTGTGTGGCTTGTGCACCGCAACCTTTGCAGGGTCTGCTTTAGCGCCAGCAACACCATGCGTATGCGTCATATCAGAGGTAGATAACACAGGGCCAGGCGATGCGACCTCAAGATGATGAGCCAACATGCTGAGCAACTTAGAAGCAATCATGGTCAAAATGAGATAGCACACCGTAGCCACTGCGTATACAGCAAGTTGGCGATAATAAATGCCCGCAACCGTAGTAGTAGCAAACATAAGGTCAAACACACCAATAACAGATAAAACCGAAGAGTCCTTGATGTTTACTACCAGCTCGTTAGACAGGGCAGGAATGGCGTTTTTGATGCCCTGAGGAAATACCACGCGCGTCATGGCCTGCCACTGAGACAGACCCAAAGAGCGAGCGGCTTCATTTTGGCCAGCATCTACTGCCTCGATTCCTCCTCGTAGGACCTCCATCATGTAAGCAGTAGAGTTAAGCGAAATAGTAACCAAACCAGCAATAAACGTACTCCAAATGGCACCAATCTCACCAGTAGACATGCCAGTAGAGCTCAACACGGCAAAGCCAGCAAAGTAAATGAGTAAGGATTGCACCATCATAGGAGTGCCACGTACCACGGCAGAATACAGCTTGGCAAAGCCCACTCCCACTACCTTAAGGAAGCGAACAAAGTCATTATCCGGCCGATCAATTTGTTGAATACGAACAAATACCAGCAAAATAGCCAGGAAAAAAGCGATAACGGTACCAAATACCGCCAACTCAATAGTGGTTACAATACCGCGCGCAAATATTGCGCGACCTTGAAATACCATGTATACCGCACTGGGCAAAAAGCCATCAGGATTTGTTTGTGCATTCAAGCTCGCTGCAACAATAGAGCCAAAGCCCATCACAATGCGGTCAAAAGCCAAAATGACGGTAAGCACAACAACCACATACGAAGCAATGCGTTCAATCTTCTTTGCTCGTGGCGAGACAAACCACGAGGTAGTAGCATAATCCTTCCAATGCAAGAGCTTGGCGATAAGTGCTGCAGCAGAAAAAACTACAAACGCAAACAGCGTGTAATACATACCAACTTCCAACGCATATACAGGCGCCAAAAAGCTCCACGTGCTGCGGACTTGGCTAGAAAGCCACATCCCTATGCACGCAATAACACTCGTACCCAACAACACATAGCGATGGTCAGATCGTATACCATGCATAAGCGCCCTAAACCTCGTATGCTGAGGCACAACGCCGCCTGATTGATTACTCATGGATTGCTCCTTATACAAACAAATGGTACAAAAGGCATGCTACCAGCACGTTATGCTGGCTGACGCTCTACGCACGCATCAAAGATTTTGCTGCGTTCATCATCGGAAACCTTAGAAAACGCCTCGTTAATTTTGGCAAGAATGGCATCTTGTCCTTTCTTAATGCCTGCATTACAAGGAACAGTTTCACTAAAGCCTTTACCCTCAGCAAACTGGATTGCTACCAAACCTTTGTTTGCACGCAGCAGGCCCTTGGTATTCTCGGTGTTGTAGGTAATGGCATCACAAGTACCCTGATTAAGTTGGGATAGCTGAGACGGAACGGAATCTACCGGTGTCAGATGGTTTACGTTAGGAATCTCATCAATAACAGTATCCAGCAGCGTATCCTTCTGCCCCAATACGGTGGCGCCATCAAAATCAGCTAAAGAGGTGGCGTTAACATACTTAGAATTGGCTTTTACCAGCAAACCAAATCCGCCCACAAAATACGGGTCGGAAAAATCTATGGCTTGGCGGCGTTCATCCGTAGCACTCATACCTGCCATAATAATGTCAATCTGACCATTGTTGAGAGAATCAATCAAGCCAGTAAATGACATCTTAACCGCAACAGCCTCCATACCCAAAGCAGCTGCAACCACTTTAGCAAGCTGTACGTCATAGCCATCCGCATAGGCGCCAGAAACATTCTGAATTGGAATAGTGGTATCAGATGCCTGCGTAGCCTGCCAATTATAGGGAGCATACGCTGCTTCCATACCAACACGTAAGGTTTTACCATCACCTAAAACGGTACTCGAAGTTTTGATGCCCTCATTGGCAGCTAAATCTACCGTACCTTCTGGAGCAGGGCCACAAGCTGTTAAAACAGATATACCTGCCATACTCAAAACTGAGATGCCAGAAAGTTTAAGGAAGTCACGTCGCGAAAACTGTACCCGCCGAGGCTTGGCTGTCATATTTGAATGAGCGCTTTGTGGTGCTTCTCCACATGTAAATAAGGTCATGTTGGTTCCTTCTTTCCAGCAGTTTTGAGTGACCCCTTCCGCACATACAACCGGAGGGGACCCATTCCCCTCCCCCTTGCAACTTAATGCGTGAAAGTTCCATGTGCTATAGCACCAGTCTAGTCTTATGTTGGAACTCAATCGCACATTTTTTTAGAAAGAAACAGCATTGACATAAAAGCGACTGCGGATATTTGTATCCTCAGTCGCACTTTATTGAATATCGTATGCAATTTTATGCACTTTAATTCTTACAAGTTAGCCTGAGCAAAAAGCCCACCGTACAAAAATCTACTGCTTCCATCGTTGTACAACAGGCGTTACCAAGCTGGACCAGGTGCCTAAAGCAGCATTCGGATCTGCGTCCAATGTAAGATCTGCAAACTGTCCCGCATAAAAATTGCGTAACGCTGCTGCTGCAATCATCGCGCCATTATCGCCACAAACAGCTAGAGGAGGAACGGTCACACGCACGCCACGCTTACCGAATTTGTGCTGGTATTCTGCACGAAGCGCAGGATTTGCCGCAACGCCACCACCTACGCAAAACTCAGAAACACCCGTCTGCTCTACTGCAGCAAGAGCCTTTGCCACCTGTACATCAATAACCGCGGCTTCAAACGAAGCTGCGAGGTCTGGAAGGTTAATGGGATTGCCTGCTTTATTCTGGTTCTCAATATAGGTTATAACCGATGTCTTGAGTCCAGACAGAGAAAACCGGTAATCATGACTGTGCATCATGGCACGCGGAAAATGTATAGCCTTCTTGTTGCCCGAAGCCGCAAGCTTGCTTATAACGGGACCACCCGGGTAACCCAAACCAAGCGCTTTAGCCACCTTATCAAAAGCCTCGCCCACCGCATCGTCAATGGTGGTGCCCAAAATATGATAGTCACCCCACGCACGAACGTGAACCAGCATAGTATTACCACCAGAAACCAGACTTGCCACAAAGGGTGGCTCTAAATCAGGCGTCTCAAATAGATTGGCAAGCAAATGACCTTCGAGGTGATGCACGGCAATCAAAGGCAGCTGCGCGCCAGCACACACTCCCTTAGCAAAAGCAACGCCTACCACCAATGCCCCAACAAGACCAGGACCTGCAGTTACGCCAACAGCAGACAGATCAGATGGCTCCAACGTATCACACCCAAAATGCTCGCCTGCCTGCGCCATAACCTCCTCAAATACGCCCACAATTGCTTCAACGTGCTTGCGAGAAGCAATCTCTGGAACTACCCCACCAAAGCGTGCATGAAAATCAATAGAGGTTGCCACAACATTGGCACAAATGTGTCCCTGCGAATCCATAATAGCCATGGCAGTCTCATCACATGAGGACTCAATGGCCAAGATAAGATTGCCTGCTTGCGCAAGTGCCTGCTTGGCTTGCTCAGAGCGCGCCTGCGCCACAATGGGCCAGGGCCGGATAGATGCCTGCGGCTCAGGTGCAACTTCACCTGCCACCGCATCTATCGATAAAGGCAGCGTAGCACGCATAATATGTGCTGCATTGCCAGGGCCATAATAGTTGGGACGCACACCTTCTTGCACAAATCCCATGCTTACATACAGTGCCAGCGCAGCCGTATTGTGCTCATATACCTCAAGAGAAATGCTCTGTGCATTAAGCATTTGTGCATCATAGGCAAGGCGTGCAATCAAACGAGACGCAATCTTTTCTCGGCGACGATGAGGTGCCACGTCTACCGTTGCAATCTCCATGTCATCGCCTACCAGCATGCCACCGGCAACACCAATAATTTGATCCATGTCATGAGCAACCCACCAGCTGCGACCTTCTGCAGAGAGCTCCTCTTCAAACATGGTGCGCGTCCACGGCTTATGTACAGAATCATGAAAACAAAGGGCATCAAGCGCAGCCACTTGGTCTATGTCATTGATGCTCATAGGGCGCAGCTGTAAATGCATACCTGCAAGTACATCTGCGGTGCCCGTAAGAGCAACACTGGCAGGCACCTGCATCCCTAAACGTTTGCGCTCATTTTCTTCTGCGTCAGATAGACGCGTATACACCGGCAGCACTAACGCTGGGTCTCCAGCAGCACGATCTTTCACAGCATCAGGCGCGGTATATGCAAGTAACAAACCTTCACTCGTAGGACGCCACAGCTCTTCCGGCAAAATGGAAGTAAAGCCCGCCTGTTCAAACTGAGCTCGGTGTTTTACTAAGCCATCGCCACAAACTGTAAGCTCTGGGGCCTCAGGTAAAGCACTCCATTGTTCCACACAAAGCGCTGCTTTACGTACAACTTCTGTGCCAAACAAACGATGGGCACCTGTATCATCCAGCTGGTATATGCCAGGATATACCTCACTACGCATGGCATCTGCCACAACACCTAGTTTGCCACGCACACCAGACTTCCAAGCAGTCCAAGCAACGCCATCGAGTGTAGAGCCTCCCCACAAGGCAGTACCCGCACCGCACGCAAGCCCTTTTGCCGTAGCAATACCAATACGTACGCCTGTAAACGACCCAGGGCCACGACCTACCAGCACGCTATCCACATCTGCCATGCTAAGATTTGCATCTGCAAGTGCCTGTTGTACCGTACTTACCAGCTCTACGTTTGCTTGTCGGCGACACAGGTGGTCGCGGTTAGAAAGCAT
The DNA here is from genome assembly GCF_034113385.1 of Atopobium sp. NCBI lineage: Bacteria > Bacillati > Actinomycetota > Coriobacteriia > Coriobacteriales > Atopobiaceae > Atopobium > Atopobium sp. The sequence continues at coordinate 7,490 of NZ_JAXEXL010000008.1, forward strand.
CTGTACTGCACCAGAAGGTTTCTTCATAGGGGATACTATTGCAGAACTAGTATCATAATTAGCGTCACAATCGGCTGCCTCACCTACGGCAGCTACGCCGCAAACCAGCATGTCAGAAGACGTATCAAGCGCAAGAACAACCCTGCGACCATCTACCAATGCCATATAAAACCTCTACTTAATTGTGCTAGCTAGCTGCGCCACAATGGATTGTGCGCGCGTGCCTTTTGGTTTAAAGCTAATAAGCCGTGCTGGCTCTTGGCCATCTACTGCTTGTTTATCTAACCTGGTGAGAAACACATCAAGGCGCTCATCTCCCAGTTCGTCAGAGAACTGTTCGCCCCACTCTATAACGCAGGGGCCATCACTTTCTAATGCATCCCACACCCCCGCATCGCCGAGCTCTTCTGGATCAGACAAGCGATACAGGTCAAAATGGTACAGTGGCAGATTGATGCCGCGATACCTCATCTGAATCGTAAACGTAGGGCTGGTTACATCATCTGTAACACCCATGCCTTGTGCAATACCCTTAGTCAGTTGGGTCTTTCCTGCACCAAGGTCACCCGTGAGCACCACCACATCTCCAGCTTGCAGCAAACAACCTAGCCGTGCTCCCAACTCTCGCGTTTGCTCAAAGCTTGCAGACTCATAGGTCTTCTCGTCAAGCTTAGTTGGAAGGTGGGTCATGCCTGCTCCTTATGAGAATCTATATGGCTGCTTGCATGTGTATCCTGGCGGGGATTTTGTTGAAGCCACGCCCCCACACGACGTAAGTCTTCCTCTAACAGTGGCTGCCAGTCTCTGTGGTAAATAGTTGCCGCTGGATGGAACGTGGGACAAACAACAAAATGACCCTGCTGATACAACTGCCCGCGCAGCGCAGTAACGCCTTTTTCTGTTTTGAGTACCCACTGCGAAGCAAAATTGCCAAGACACACGATAACATCAGGCCAAATGGAACGAACTTGCTCACGCAAATAGGGTGAGCACGCTTGGATTTCATCATAGCGTGGATTGCGATTTGAGGGTGGCCGACACTTAAGCACGTTGGCGATAAAAATCTCTTCTCGGGTAAGACCTGCACAACTTAACAGAGCATCAAGCTTGTGGCCTGCGGCGCCAATGAAGGGCTTACCGCCTAAATCCTCATTACGACCAGGAGCCTCGCCAATAAACATCACGCGGGCATGTGGATTACCATCCCCAAACACAATGTTGGTGCGCGTATCACACAGTGTGCACTTACGACAATCTTGCATGAGCGCTGCAAGTTCATCGAGTGAAACCTCGCCCGGTTTTGGATGTGGGTGCCCCGGAATCTCCATGGCGTACATAGTCCCTTCAGCATCCGCCAGTGACGGACGTTCTCTTTGTACTCTGGCCATACGCTATACATACACTTTCTGCAGGCGCATACCAAAATTGCAGGTAACTTCATAGTTAATAGTGTCACGTATACGAGCATGGTCTTCTGCTGTAATGATTTGCTCGCCGTCAGTACCCAAAATGGTTACTACATCCCCCACCTCAACAGGCGTGTTTGGTTTATAGCTCCGACCATTTACATCCACCGCAAACATACACTGATCCATGCAAATACGACCAACTTGCTTACAGCGCTGGCCACGCACCAATACATCCATGTTGTTGGAAAGATTGCGAGAAAGACCATCGGCATACCCAATAGGTATTGTGGCAATTTGAATATTCTGTTTTGGAATACGATAGGTCAAACCATAACTGACGCCATCACCCACCGCAGGGTAACACGTATGCGTAACACGTGCACGCACACTCATAACAGGCTTAAGATCCATGGTACCTACCGTGGTAGCAGCGGGATGCATGCCATACAAACCAACGCCTACACGGCACATCATATGTTGCGTTTCTTTATGCAGCATAGTTGCAGGGGTATTATTGCAGTGCACAATACCGTAAGACAATCCTGCTTCATCTAAGGAACTGACTGCATCCATAAAGCGCTTATATTGCAGCTCAAAGTCCCAACCTGTTGGCTCATCCGCCGTAGCAAAGTGTGTAAAAATACCCGCACACTCAAGTCCCGCATGAAACTCTACATTACGACGAAACTCCAGCACATCAAGGGGGCGCAAGCCAATACGACTCATACCTGTATCTACAGCAATATGATAGCGAGCTATCTTACCAGCAAGCGCCGCGCTTTCACCCAATGCATAGGCAAAGGCTTCGGTATACACCGAGGGCATAATATCGTACTCAATAAGCGTAGGGATAGCTTCTACGGGTGGCTCTGAAAGCAGCAAAATTGGCTCGACAATACCGCCGCGACGCAGCTCAACACCCTCATCCACCGTAGCTATTGCAAGCTGGTCTGCTCCAGCAGCAGACATAATTTTTGCGCAGGGCACTGCACCATGACCATAGGCGTCAGCTTTGACTACACACATCATTTTAGTACCACGTGCAAGTTGAGCTTTAAAGGCACGGGTGTTATAGCGCAAAGCCGCTTGATCAATCTCTACCCACGACCAGCGTGTATCGGGGCAAACCCTACTATGCAATCCGGTCATCTCCCCCAGTAGCTATCTGCTCATCAAGATTAAAATCCATGCCTTCAGGCATAGCCGCCTGCGTTTCCAATTGATCAGTTGCTAAGCCCAAGCTATCGATAAGATCAGACGCCATGACACCGCGACTACCAAAGCGAGTTTCTGCCATACCTGCAGCAATACCATGAATCTCACAAGCTAGTGCGCAAAGCAAAGGTAGTTGAGTTCCTGCTGGCTTGTTTTGTGCAAGCTGAGCTGCAATAATGCCACCCAACACATCACCTGAACCCGCTGTTGCCAACGATGCAGGACCAGGCTTAGGTAGTACAGCAGACTCTACTCCCACGCAAGCAGTAGCGCTACCTTTTGCAACAATCGTAAGGTCAGAACCGCCGTCAGACCAAACAATACGACGAGAAGCCTCAAGTGCAGAGGTAAGTGAGTCTGGTGGTGTATCGGGCAATCCCATAAGACGACCAAGCTCACGGCGGTGTGGAGTAAGTACCAAGGTAGCTTGACGACGGATAAGCTCAGGGTAATTATCCAAACGGTTCTCCGTAAGGCGTGCAAGACAATTGAGGGCATCTGCATCTATGACTAAAGGAGTTTTGGTAGACAATAAACCAGAGCACAAAGATACCGTAGCTGCTGTAACGCGGATGCCAGGACCAAGCAAAACGGAATTGACACGACCAGCAAGCTTAACAATAATGTCTACCGCATCCTCAGAAAACGTTCCAGACTCCGCATCATAAGGACAGGGCACAACAGGAATCTCTACTAACTGTGCCTGAACAATTGCCGCAATACATGCAGGAACTGCCAAAGTCACATACCCAGCGCCGCTTCGCGCAGCAGCACGTGCCGCCAAAATTGCTGCACCAGGATAGCGCGTAGAACCCGCCACAACCAAGACACTACCGCGCGTATATTTATCAACAGCACTTGTACGATTGGCAATAACATCCATGTAGTCACTGGTCTCTACACGCCACGCTACGGGATCGGCCTTTAAAACAAGCTCCTCGGTTTTATCGTCAAGTGGGGCAATAACAATGGCACCACAAGCATCACGGCCTTCATCTGCCAAAAGACCTGGCTTAAGCGCCAGCATGGTTACCGTAATATCCGCATATACGCAAGAGCCAGCAGCATGACCCGTTTGCGCGGATAAACCACTGGGTACATCCACAGATACTACGGGAATGCCGCTCATGTTAATAGCGTCAATCCAAATATCAAAAGGAGCAGAAGGAGCGCCATGAAACCCGGTGCCCAACATGGCATCTAAGCAGGCATCATGTTCAAACAAAAGCTCGTCAAGCTCGGCGCGCGGTGGTGCCACCTTTACAGAAACACCTGCTGCGACAGCGCTACGCGCTGCTACCAAAGCTAAATCAGAACGCAAGGCCTCTGGCGCAACGGGACATACCACCGTAACGCCAAAGCCCATCTTGAGAAGGTCTTCTGCTGCAACCCAGCCATCGCCGCCATTGTTGCCCATACCAACAAAGATAAGAGCAGAATGCACATCATCCATGTGAGAGACTTCCGCCGCCGCAGCTGCACCGGCACGATGCATAAGCTCAGAGACGCTCACGCCTGCACGATTGAGGCTATTCTCGACACGCTTAATGTCCTCGACATTAAGAACTGGTTGCATGGACTATCACTACTCCTCAAAAACATGATTGGAAGACCCAATCATTGAATCAATGGTAAGGTTGCGAGGTTGCTCTTGCTTGAGCTGTACCGCTGGTTCCATGGCAGAAATTTGCACGCGTTCCAGCTCATCTATGACAGAACGGGCCTCTTTAAACGAAGCTGCAAGCTGTGCTTTGCCGTCGGGCTTCTCGTCCTTTTTGGGGCGAACTTGATCCGTTACCGCAACCGCATTGGCTACCGCAAGCTCATGAGTAAACGATAGCGAAAGTGCAATCTCAAGTACACCGTTTGTTTGTGCAATTTCTTGCGCCTTGCCACGCAAAACAGCCACTGGCTTGCCATGCGCATCATGTGCCACGCTCACATCAGACAAGCCAATGCCTTGCGAGAAGCCCGTCCCTAACGCCTTAAGCACTGCCTCACGTGCAGCAAAACGGCAGGCGTAGTGCTGAGCAGGGCGTGCCTTAGCGTTGCAATACGCTTGCTCCTCGGGCGTAAAGACGCGCGACGCAAGATGGGGCCGACGCACAAGCGCCTGTTCCATACGGGCAATCTCAAAAATATCTACCCCAACACCGGCTAATGCCATAGCTGTGCCACCTCTGCCCTACTCAACCGTAACCGATTTAGCTAAGTTGCGAGGCTTATCTACATCACAATTACGCGCTAGTGCCACATGACGTGCGAGCATTTGCAAATGGACAACTGCCACAATAGGAACGAAGAACTCTTCATTCATAGGCGGAATCCACAGCACGTGATGGCACAGTGCAGCCACATCGGTGTCACCGTCTGTAGCTACGGCAATACAGGTAGCTCCACGAGCGATAACTTCCTCAATGTTGGAAACGGTCTTATCGTGTACGCGGTCACGCGGTACAAGCGCCACAACGGGAAAGCCCTTCTCAAGAAGTGCAATGGGACCATGCTTCATTTCTCCTGCAGCATAAGCCTCGGCATGCAAATAGCTAATCTCTTTGAGCTTGAGTGCGCCCTCCGCAGCCGTCGTAGCATTAACGCCGCGACCCAAAAACAGACTGGATTGAGCCTGAGCAAAGGCACTTGATACAACCTTGTCTTGCCAACCGCGTTTGAGCACTTCACGGATTTGATCGGGCAACTTAGTAAGCTCAGTAAACTTGTCCTGCACCTGCTTATAGCTCATAGCGCCATTGTGATGTGCCACGTACAAAGCAAGTAAAATGGCAGCAACCATTTGAGCGGTATACGCCTTAGTAGAACAGACGCACACTTCAGGACCTGCCTGAATATACAAAACACCATCGCTTTCACGCGCGGCAGTGGAACCAATCACATTGGTAATGGCAAATACACGCGCGCCCAACCCACGCATCTTGCGAGCAGCAGATAAGGTATCAGCAGTTTCTCCAGACTGAGAAATGATGACACAAAGTGTATGGTCTGTTACAAGAACATCCTGGTAAATAAACTCAGATGCCGTTTCTACCACAACGGGCACTTGAGCCCATGCCTCAATAACGGTGCGTGCAATAAGGCCTACGTGGTAGCTTGTGCCACAGGCAATAACATAAATACGATCAATAGCAGCAATATCCTCGTTTGTCATCTTAAGTTCGTCTAATTTAATGCCATCGGAGGTTAAACGATCACGTAAAAGACGCTCAAGCGCTTCGGGCTGCTCGGCAATTTCTTTTGCCATAAAGTCTGGATAACCACCCAGTGTAGCTGCGGATGCTTCCCAATCAACAGCATATTTGTTGGGTTTTGAAACCAGCGAACCCTCAGAAGTAATAACGTTAACGCTACCGTTCTTGGACAGGCGAGCCAGCTGGTTATCATCAAGTTGAATAACCTCAGAAGCCTTGCCAGCCAAGGCAGACACGTCAGACGCCGCATAAACACCATCAGGTGCCTGAGCAATAATCAAGGGTGACCTGTTGCGCGCAACCACTAGTTCATTGGGGGTATCTGCACACAAAACGGCCAGTGCCCATGAGCCTTCCAGACGACTTGTTGCAATGCGTACAGCTTCTAGCAAGTCCCCCTTAGCAGGACCGGCCAACGACTCACTTACCAAATGAGCTACTACCTCAGAATCTGTATCGGATGCAAAACTATGTCCCGCAACAAGCAGTTCCTCTTTAAGTGCGCGGTAATTCTCGATAATACCATTGTGCACAATGGCTACACGGCCCGAGCAATCCAGATGAGGATGAGAGTTTTTATCTGATGGAGCACCATGAGTTGCCCAACGCGTATGAGCAATACCACTGGTACCCAGCAAGTTTGCCGTTGAGCAACGCTGTGCCAACACGGACACGCGTCCGGCGCACTTTACCCCGTGTAGGCCGCCATCATTGGATAGTACCTCTACACCTGCTGAATCATACCCACGATATTCAAGAGCAGCCAGGCCTTGCAATAAGAAAGGCGCTGCCTGTTTAGTTCCAATGTAACCAACAATTCCGCACATAGCTGTCCTAACGGTTGCGCTTAAAAAACGTGCCTAAGCCTTAAAGGGTTCCAAAGCTGCAATAACAATGGCATTTGCATCACGACAGAGCTTCTCGTCCGGTGCTTCTGCCAACACTCGAACTAAAGGCTCGGTACCCGATGCGCGCACCAATACGCGGCCATTGCCCTTGAGGAACTTCTCGGCAGCGTCCACCGCAGCCTTAACCTTGGGAGATTCCATGGCAGCTTGCTTGTCTGTAACGCGAATGTTGTCCAACTGCTGTGGATAGAGCGAAACAGGACGAACCAGTTCCGACAAGGTCTCGCGCTCTGCACGAATAACTTCCATCACACGAAGGCTTGTCATGATGCCATCCCCGGTGTTTTCTATGTCACCAAAAATGACATGACCAGATTGCTCGCCACCAAGGGAGTAGCCGTTGGCACGCATGCATGCAAAGACGTTTTTATCGCCTACGTCAGTCTTCTCATACGCAACCTTGGCAACATCCAATGCCTTAAAGAGTCCAAAATTAGACATAACGGTGGGAACAACAGTACCCGCAGCCAGACGTCCGTGCTTATTAAGATACTTGGCACACACGTACAAGATGAGGTCACCATCTACTACACGACCACGATCGTCCACAGCAATACAACGGTCAGCATCTCCATCGTAAGCAAAGCCCACATCCAAGCCCTGCTCTACAACATGGCGTTGCAGCACCTCAATATGGGTGGAACCAGCATCTACATTGATATTAAAGCCATTGGGTGAATTATTAATCACGCGCACATCCGCGCCCAAAGCATCAAATACCGGTTTGGCTACACTCGAGGCAGAGCCATTTGCGCAATCCAAGCCAACTTTAACACCCTGAAGAGAAAAGTTTGCGCTTGCAATAAGATGAGCAATGTAACGGTTGCGACCCTGCATATAGTCCACGGTACAGCCAATTGCATTACCCGTGGCTAAAGGAACCTCAAACTTGTTATCAATATAGTCCTCAACCTGCTGTAAGACGTCTTCTTCCATCTTATAGCCATCATTATTTACCAGCTTAATGCCATTATCAGTATACGGATTATGACTGGCGGTAATCATAACGCCACAGTCAAAATTACCATCTACCACCTCATAGCTTACGCCAGGCGTAGGGATAACATGCAGCATGTAGGCGTCAGCACCTGAGGCAACCAAGCCCGCGATAAGAGCAGATTCAAACATGTAACTGGAGCGACGCGTATCCTTACCAATAAGAATGCGAGCCTTACGCTCCTGTTTAGCACCATAATACCAACCAATAAAACGACCAATTTGGTAGGCATGATCTACCGTAAGGCTTTCATTGGCCTTACCTCTAAATCCATCAGTCCCGAAATACTTCATTGTGTCTCCCGTTCTTTCGGCTTGTACTATGGTAACCCAACGAAAAAGGGGCTCGCCACTAGGACGAACCCCTTTGGAGAATCTGAAATAAATAACAGATTAACGCTTGGAGAACTGAGGACGCTTACGAGCCTTCTTCAGACCATACTTCTTACGCTCAACAGCACGTGCGTCACGAGTAAGGAAGCCAGCCTTCTTGAGCTCGGGGCGATACTCACCAGCGTTCAAAAGAGCGCGAGCAATACCCAAGCGAAGAGCGCCAGACTGACCGTTGATGCCGCCGCCATCGCAAAGAGCGATAACGTCAAAGGCATTGACGGTATCAGTGACCTTAAAGGGTGCAAGTGCGTTGTCTACGAGCTGCTGACGACCAAAGTAAGCCAGAGCCTCGCGACCATTAATGGTAACCTTGCCGGTGCCGGGAACGAGGCGTACGCGAGCGACAGCCTCCTTACGACGGCCGGTGCCGGTGTATACAGCGGTGTTATCAGCCATCGGTTATGCCTCCAAATCAATCTTGGTAGGGTTCTGGGCGGTGTGGGGGTGCTCGGAACCAGCGTATACGTGAAGCTTACGATACTGCTGAGCACCAAGGCGGGTCTTGGGAAGCATACCCTTGATTGCATGCTCTACTACACGCTCAGGGTGCTTCTCCATAGCCTCCTTAAAGGACTCGGTCTTAAGGCCACCAAGGAAACCAGAATAGCGCCAGTAAGACTTGTGCTCTGCCTTAACGCCAGTAAGAACTACCTTGTCAGCATTGATGACTACTACAAAATCGCCAGTGTCAGTATGAGGGGTGTACTGAGGCTTGTTCTTGCCGCGCAGGATCATTGCAACCTGAGTAGCAAGACGGCCCAAGGTAGCACCCTCAGCGTCAACGAGCACCCAATTGCGCTCGACTTCGCCGGCCTTGGCGTAATGAGTCGACTTGTTCACTTGACTCCTCCAACATACGGATACGTAGCTGCTCCTGGACGAACAGCTGCTGCTAATTCTTTTACAGAGGTTACGGGGCTCTACAAAAATAGCTTTAAAAGTATACACCACACAAAAATAAAGGTCACGTCCTAGATTTGGTTTCTCGTTTAAACACGCAACAATCACGTAATTTTCACGCAAAGGAGCTGTCAGGCTGTTGCTGGAGGCATGCTCGCTATAATAAAGCCGCTTAATACGTATAAGGAGCAGCATGATTACACTTAAGAACGTAAACGTAAACGAGCTAGAATCCGCAGCTCAAAGCTGTGATTTTATACTTCCTATAGAACAAACTGCCGTGTGGGCAAGCTATCAGGCAACCATTGAGGGGCGCAAGCCTTGGGGTTGCTTTATCATCCAGCAGGACGAGAAACCCCTTGCTTTTATTTCTCTTATCGATTTTGAAACGCATGGCTATCATTACGTACGCTCTATGCATGGTCCCGCATGGCTTGAGCATCCCACCCAAGAACTAGAAACGCAGGTGTTACAAGCCTTAGCAACACAGCTTAAGCAAGCCGATAAAAACCTTGTCTTTATGCGCGTAGACACGTGGTATGACAATCTGGCGGTTCCTGTTTTGAGCACCGTTCCCTACAATCAAACCGTCATCATCTCTTTAGAGGGTGGCTATGAAGAGATTCTAAAACGCATGAAGACTCGTGGTCGCCGCGATGTTCGCAAAGCAATGCGCGAGTGCCCTGCAACATGCATGGACGAGACAGAGCGAGCGTATAACGACTTTAGTGAATACTACGAGGTGATGGTGGACACGGGCAAGCGCGATGGTTTTGTCCCCGCTCCTTTGTCTGACTACACCGATATGCTGGGAGCTTTAGGCAAGGATCACTGCCGCGTATTTGCAGCGCGCGTAGACGAGCGCGTGGTTGGCTGGTCCATTATTACTATGCACGGCCCCGTTGCCGTGCGCTATTACGCAGCCATGCGCTCCGATGCCATGCATATGTTCGTTACCGATAGACTTTTGTATGCGGAATGCTGCATGCTGTATGACTTGGGCGTTACCCACTATGATCTTATGGGCATTGGCAATGACTTTGCCCCTTCACTCAAGGGTCTTAATGTATTCAAAACCAAATTTAGCACCGAGATTATTCCTGTTGCAGCAGGTAGAGACATTCCTTTGCGTCCTGTTTATTACAAGGCGCTCACCACAGCCAAGAAACTTCGCAAGGTCTTAAAGCATTAGACGCACACTAGACACGCGCTAAGCACCTAGTAGCAAGCGCGCAAGTGCCGTAATGTAAATTGCGAGTGCTCGCTTGAGGGAAGATTCTAATACTGCCTCTTGAGGACCATGAATGGTACCCACCCACTCAGGCTGGTGAGGGTCTGGCTCTTCCTCGGGACCAAACGCCACAGCATAGGGAAAATGCTTTGCATACGTTCCGCCACCCAAAGTGACAGGCTTTTTGTGCTGACCCGCCCACTCTGCATAGCTATCGAGAAGTATTTGAAGCTCGGGACTTTGTGGGTCAACGTAGAGATACTTACCACGACGAATCTCTTCATATGCTAGACCATGCTGAGCACAGACCTTTTGCAGTTCTGCACAAATGGCATCAGGCGTAGTAGATTTGGGATAGCGACAATCCACTGTTTGAACTAACTTACCATCACGGGTATACATGACACCACTCACAATGGTAAGCGGGTCAAATATATCATCCGTAGCGTCTACACCCAACAACGAGCCATCCCATGCTCCATGCATACGCTGCTGGAACTCCAGCCAGCGCTTCTCGGCAGGAGTATAGATGCCATGTTCCAACAGATAGGTTGTCAAAATCCCAAGAGCACTCTTTGTGCCTTCAGGCATGGCGGCATGACCACCAACGCCTTCTGCAAACAGCCGCACATAGCCATTATCCTCAGGGACATATGAAATGTTTTTCGCGGCAGGAAGCTCACTGGGCGTAGCACGTACAACTGCCGTTGCATGAGCAGCCACTGCGTTGCGCACCGTACCAGCTTCAACCAAGACAATGCGTCCATCTGCTTGCAGTGGAAATGAAATGAGCGCATTATACGAGCCCTTCTCGCCACACACTACGGGCCAGGAGGAATCAGGCGTAAACAAAAAATCGGGTGCCGAGAACTTAGACTGATAGTAGCGCGCATCTGCCATGCCCGTTTCTTCATTGCCACCCAAAAGCACGCGCAAGTTATGGAACGGCGCAAATTCTGGCTGTGTAAAGAAATGCGCTGCCCATAGCGTAAGGATTGCAGGGCCTTTATCGTCCAAAACGCCGCGCCCAACCAAATAACCTTCTTTGCGCTGGACAACAAAGGGGTTACTCTCCCACCCTGGTCCAGCAGGAACAACATCAAGATGTGCAATGGTGGCAATATGCTTGCGCTTATCGCTCTTACTGGGTGCATCCGAGCGTAGACACGATGCAGGCACATCAGCAAACGCAAGGTAGCCATCGCAGGGGTGTGCTTCAAGGCCTAGGCGCGTCGCAATTTCCATACCGCAGCAAAGTGCCTGATCAACAGGGTCACCAAAAGGCTTCTGAGCAGATGCCGTAGACGGGTCTTCTATACTGGGAATGGCAACAAGTTGGGCAATGTCTGCCACAATCTGTTCCCAATGCGTATGCACAAACGCCTCAACTTGCTCGTGTGTTGGCAGCTGTGGATGCTGATTCATATTATTTCTCCAGGCCAAGTAAGTTCATGAGCTGCAAATAGCTTATGTTTGGAGCACTCAAAGTCTGAGTAGAAAGCATGGAATACACGTACGAGAAAATCGTGTTCTTGTCATCCTGATGCTTGCTTGCAAACACCACCAAAATAAGATTGATGTCCTCATCTTGGGTATGCACTGTTGTTGTGGGGCAAATTGCAAACAGCCTAAAGTTGTTAGATGGTACGTTGGTAACGCAGTGTGGAACAGCCACGCCATTAAACGCCAAGCGCTCTCCTTGTAGTTCACGAGCCAATGTAGCAGCAGCTTCTTCTTTGTTCATACGTCCGCGCTGGATAAACACATCCAAACCCTTGGACAAAACCTCCTCATACGTTAAACAATCCGCTGGTAGCGCTACGTACTGTTCTTGTGGCAACATAGTTGTAAGAGATTTTTTATATGACGTATACAGCACGCTGCGCTGTAGTAAAGCCAAGTCCTTATCGCGCAAAATGCCACGAGTAACCAAATCCCAGGGCAACTCGTCTACCTCAGAACCACAACAGGCTTCATCTCTAATAAGAAGATCAAAACTCTGCGTTTGATACTTCTTAATAGCAGAAGATGCATCATCAGCCAACACGATAGTGGCATCATTCATGGCCTGCTCAAGCAAGGCTCGATTGACAGACTCAAGCGACTTGCGAGCACTTAAAAGTAAAATAGATGTGGGCGTTGCATCAGAGCGCGCTGCCGTACCAATCACATAGAGCGCGCATAGTTCTGGCTCGAGCAGCAGCCCTGGATGCATAAGCTCTACGCGCGAACAATAAATACGCGCAAAATCAAATTCAAAAGGATGTGCAATACGCAGCTCTTCAATCTGGGAACGAAACTCATCATCCATGATGGTTGGAAACAGTGCTGCACGAGCTATATGCGCAAAAATAAGATTGGGTAAATTGGCACTCATCCCCTGAACGCCGTGCTGATTGAGCATATCTGCTGCAAGTCCCATAAGTTCGTAGCGTTTTAAGACAAGCCACGCATAGGTTTGCTGTTTCTCGGCAATAAACGCACGCAGGGCCTCACGATAAGAACTGGTAGAAGCAGCCGTCCTTTGCACAAAGCACGCCGTTGCAATAGAAGCATTAACCTGTATATTTACCTGCGTGGCAGTGAGCCAAGGCTCCAATTTAGTACGATACTCTTCCACTTCTGGTATTAAAGAACCCAACGCAGTAAGGCCTGCATTTGCCAGCAGCTCTACTTCACTTTTGATAGCTTTATTTTGCGCGCAAAGAGCAGCAAGCAAGTCTACCGGACCAAGTTTGTAAAATACCATGTTCAGACCGCGGCCTGCTTGCGAGGTAATATGCAAAATGTCTCGATATCGCATATTAATTGCATCTATTGACTTCCGAACCGTACCTACAGGCAATGACGTGAGGTCAGACAACTCACCCACTGTTACAGAAGGCAAAGTTACCAGAACGAGTAAAACCTCAGTAACCTCGTCGTACGTGTTTTGCACCAAGGCATCCAGCGCACGCACTGAATCTATACGCAAGCTGTAATTAAGCCCTGATTCAATCTGGCCCGCATTGCAAGATTCCAAAAGTGCATTCAGACGCAGGATATCACGCAGTACCGTACGGCGAGAAACGCCAAGGGCATCGGCCAGTTGCCTGCCTGTTGCTGGCCCTTCTCGTAAGAGATGAATCAGTTGCTTTTCTCGACCATTTAATCTCATACGCTTTGCACGCCCTTGTATAGCCCCTCGAGCCCCTGCTCAAGTTTGGATTGAGGGCACGCAACGCACATGCGCATAAAGCGGTCATCTCCATAGGTAGCACCACTCATAATGCCCACATGACCATAGGTTACGCACGCCTGTTGCAGCCGAGAAGAACTTACATGCAACCCAGAAATATCCATCCACGCCAGGTAGGTACCCTGAGGGATTTCAAACTTGATTTGCGGGATAGTGCTACTCAGAAAATCCTTAATGAGCTGCATATTAGAGCGTGTATGAGCCACCAAGCCATCGACATAATAATCACAGCTCGTATAGGCTGCCATCTGCGCGTGCATGCCCATAATGCTCACGCTTGACAAGGCATTGCGCTGCTTGAGCTCCACCAAGAACTCTTCACGCGTTTTTGATTCTGGAATAAACACGTAAGAACCAATCAGCCCAGCCGTATTAAACGTTTTAGAGCTAGAGCAGGCAAGCGCCACACCTGTAGTTGTAATCTCCGTAAGGGGCGTGTACGGCACATCTCCCAAAATGATGTCACGATGGATGTCGTCAGAAATAATAAACGTATTGGTCTGCTGGGCAATATCTACAATGTCTGCAAGCTCCTGGTAAGAAAACACTTTGCCTGTGGGATTGTGCGGATTAGTAAGAAGCAGAACTTTTGCCTGGGGTTTCTCGCAAGCTACGCGCAGCTCATTGAGGTTAAGCGAAGCGCTCTCATGCGCGGCAGGCAGGTACACCGGAAGGATGTCTCGACCGTTTGCCTGAATTGCTCCATAAAAGCCGTCATACAGCGGGGTAAACGTAACAACCGCGTCCCCCGGATTGGACATCATACGAATAAGGGTTGCCACTGAATAGATGACACTAGGGCTATACACAATCCAATCTGGATCTACCTCGGCACCAGAGCGCCTACTAAACCACTGCACAATAGGCTGCTTAAAGTCAGAATGGTTCCAGCGCGTGTAGCCAAAGACAGGATGAGACAAACGCTGCTGCAGCGCTGTAACTATAGGAGATGGCACCTCAAAATCAGCATCAGAAATGGAAAAGGGCACAACGTCATTGGTGCCAAAACGATCCGCAATGTAATCCCACTGCGTGCTATAGCTGCCATGGCGATTGATAACAGCATCAAAATCGTAAGTTGGTACATTCTGCTGCGTGTGCATGGCAAGACCCTTTCGATACACGTATGTCCAACCTGAGTGCGGCTCTAGTGTGCCCGGCATGCGCTTTGTGGTACGCATGCGCTTTGTGGTACGCATGCGTCTAGTCATTATTAATTTTAATAATGACTAGACGGCTCCCATAACAAAACGCACCTGTGGGGAGTATGCCACAGGTGCGCGTATCACAAACTGCTTAAGCGTTATCCTTTTGAGCGCGTTTCTTCATCCACGCAGACTTGAAGATAATAATAAACGCAACGTTAAGGGCAAGGCCCGCAAAGAATACGAAGTAGTACTGTGGTGCAGGAGTAATAAGACCAAGCAGCGGGTCAAACACACCAATGCCCGGAGCTATACGCTTGATACCCAACGCCATAGACAGAGCACCCGCAATACCACCAGCCAAAACGTTGGCAGAAATCATAGGAAGTGGAGCTGCCAAAGCGTAAGGAATTGCAGGCTCTGTAGCGGTGGTAGCGCCAACGATCAAGGCAGGCCATGCGGCGTCACGCTCTGCCTCGGTAAACAAAGCGGGCTTAATCCAAGTGGCAATAGCTGCAGCAACAGGAGGAAGCAGTGTTACTACGCCAACAATGCCATACCACTCGTATACGCCAGAGGCTACCAACGAGAAGGAGAAGAACCACGCTGCCTTATTAACAGGACCGCCCATATCAAAGGCAAGCATGGCGCCCACAAGAAATGCGGCAAACAAACGTGCACTTTCGGGCACACTCTGAAGCATGGTTACCAGGCCGTTCATCATGCCAGCGGCAAGGGGACCCAGTACGTAATAGGTCAAAATGCCAAAGATAAGCAGAGCCGTAAAAGGAATAATCAAGAAGCCCATGAGACCTTGCATATTCTTGGGCAGCTTAATTCCCTTCATGGCCTTAGCGTAATAGCCTATGAGCAAACCAATAGCAACCGCACCAATAAAGCCTGCATTTGCAGGAGTGCCCAACAAATCAGAACGATTTGCCAAATACGAGCAGATAAATGCTGGTGCTAAAGCGGGCTTACCACCAATAGACTGGGCAATGTAACCACCCATAACAGGAACCATAAACGAGAAACCTAAGCCACCAATGGTATTGAGTACCCATGCCAAAGAAGCAACGGTACCAGCCTCCACATTGGGCTCTACATTAGGAGCGCCAAACTGAGCCATAATGGAGCCAATGGCCATAAGCAAGCCGCCACCAATAACAAACGGTAAAGCAGCGGATACACCAGCCATGAGGTGGGACATAAGACCACTTACGGATGACTCTTTGGCGGTACGCCCGCCTAGATCTACAGCAGTGGCACGATACAGGTGAGCTTGTGTCTCTAGGTTGGACATAATAAAATCCATATCCTTAAGCGCCTTAGACACAGATACTTCTACAAGCTTTTTCCCATCAAAGCGAATGCGGTCATCGTCCGTCATGCCCTTACCAAGCGCAAGAATGACGTAATCGGCAGCCTTAATTTGCTCTGTAGTAAGAGCGTTCTCAATGCCATTTGCACCCTGCGTCTCGACATACACCTCGTACCCTGCAGCCTCGCCCTTTGTCTTAATTGCCTCTGCAACCATATAGGTATGGGCAATACCTGCGGGACAATTGGTTACTGCAACAATTGACTTAGACATAGGCCCTCCTTTCATTGCCTCTCATTGCATGTATGGCTACCAGCTTTCTTGTTGCTGGATTTACCTGCTAAAACGTATTACTCACCAGTAAGTGCACTGGCAATCAACTCATATACTTCATCTGTGGTACCGCCTTTGAGCACGTGAGCAAACTCAGGATGAATTAGCTTACGGCTAAGTGACGATAAAAGCCTGAGGTGCTCAGAGTTCTTGTTTGTGGGAACCAGCAAAGAAATCACGGTATCCACGGGTTTATCGTCAAGAGCAGCCCAAGCAACAGGTGTTTTAAGCTTGGCAAAGAGCACTGCTGTGGTAAGGACGCTTGCAGACCTTGCATGCGGGATAGCAATGCCTCCACCAAAACCAGTGCTTGCCTCGGCTTCTCGCTGTAGATAGTCAGACACGATTGCCTGAGGGCTGTTGGTGACGTTTAGCTCTTGCGCGCGAGCGGCGAGCGCCCTAAATGCCTCTGTCTGAGTAGCTACATCCAACGTGCCCAGCATATGATTTTTGGAAAAAAGTGCCATGGTTTGTCATGCCTTTCTTAAGCACCCAGTGCGGGTATGACTTCCATAGTCACAGTATTAACTACCATCTTGAGCAAGTTAAGAATCAAATTGTCACAACGGCTGTGACAGGTATATATACCTGCAGTTTTTATTACAACCATTACAAAATAATTTTTGACTATACCTGAGGGAGTTCAAAATTGAGCATGATATTGAGTAAGATATTGAGTATGATATTAAGTAAGATATTGAGTAAGATAGTTTGATAGGGGACCTATGCAAAACTACCAGCCGCCCTACTCTATTACTTCCAACATGATGATGCTTGCTTCGTCTATTAGCGAGAAAGTCGGCAAGCTTGAAATATATCAGAGCTTACACGCCCACCCTCAACTGCGCAAAAATAATCGTATTAAATCAATTCATTCTTCTTTAGCTATTGAAGCTAACTCTCTTTCTCTTGACCAGGTCAAAGATGTTATTGATGGAAACCTCGTCTTAGGACCAGCGCGAGAAATCCAAGAGGTAAAAAATGCCTATGCGGCATATGAATGTATTAACTCCTATGACCCCTACTCATTAGATGATTTAAAAAGAGCGCATGGTGTAATGACGCAGGGTTTATTGCCCGATGCTGGGAAGTTTCGTACCGGGAATGAAGGGGTATTTAATGGAGATACCTGCATTTTTATGGCACCTCAACCACATTTTGTTCCCGAACTCATGACGCAACTTTTTGCATGGATGCACACTAACAAAGATACGGTTCATCCGCTTATTATCTCATCCATATTTCATTATGAATTTGTTTTTATTCATCCTTTTTCTGATGGCAATGGTCGCATTGCTCGTCTATGGCATACGGTACTTCTTAACACTTGGAACCCGTTTTTTGAATATCTTCCCTTAGAAAGTCAAATTGCTAAGTTCCAAGCTCAGTATTACGACGCAATTGCACAATGCCATGTACATGGATCATCAGACATATTTATTGAATTTATGCTACAGCAGATTGATGCCACACTAGATACAATGCTCATACAAAACAATCGTGCGGCAACTATATTGCCTAAACAGGTCTCTTGTTTACTTCAAGCAATGGAATGGGGAGTTGCTTATAGTGCCGCGCAGTTGATGGAATTAGTACACGTCAAAACAAGGAATACTTTAAGAACAAGTTATATAAATCCAGCACTTGAGCTTGGTCTTATTGCTCCCACCATTCCCGATAAGCCCAAAAGCAAAAATCAGCGCTACATCAAGCAGTAGCGCTGATTCAGCTAGACCATGGGGTACTCTGGATTAAAGCCTAAGCCTGAAGCCGCATAGGTCATCCTATAAATCATCCACAAGAGCAGTGGACTTAGCATATGCAGTAGAGCGAGCTTCAAAGAAGTCCGTTTTTACCATATTGGCACTAGAATACTGAGAAACCCACTCCATGCCCTCGGGCTCGCCAGATACATCATCAAATAGCTGACCATACCCCAGGCCACTCCAACGCAGATTGCCCAGGTAACGGATGTACTTCTCTACCATATCGCCCGTTAATCCAGAGACCTTATCGCCAATCACATAACGGCCCCATGCAATCTCTTGGCGCACACCTTCTAGTAACATGTTGCGCAGCTCTTCCACGGTGTTCGCATCAAACAGCTGGGGCTCTTCACGCTGAAGCTCAGAAATAATATTGCGGAACAACCATAAATGCGTGTTTTCATCGCGATTGATATAACGAATTTCCTGAGCGCTACCAGGCATTTTTCCATTGCGGGCCAAATTGTAAAAGAACATAAAGCCAGAGTAGAAGTACACACCCTCCAAAATGTAGTTGGCCATACACACACGCAATAAAGCACGAGGGCTCTGCTGCGCCAAAAACTCATTGTAGAGGTCACCAATAAAGGTATTGCGGGCAAGCAAATGTGTATCATCGCGCCACTGATACAAAATCTCATTGCGTTTCTCGGGAGAACAAATGGTATCCAGCATGTACGAATAACTCTGCGAATGGACGCACTCCTGGAACGTCTGAATACCTAAACACAAGTTGACCTCGTTAGCCGTAATATAGCTGCTTATATTTGGCAAATTAGCGCTCTGTAGGCTGTCGAGAAACACCAGAAAGCTGAGGATTTTATCGTAAGCAGTGCGCTCAGCCTCGGAAAGCAAAGGATAATCCTTGATGTCCTGTGCCAAATTAATTTCTTCGGGAACCCAAAAGTTGTTCATGGCATTGCGATACCAATTGCTCACCCATTGGTAACGCATGTTGTTAAAATCGTTGAGGTTGGTGGTATTGCCACCAATCATACGACGATTACGCACGTCAATGTCGCCCTGGGGGTTAAACAGAGGCTTGCGCTCCAATTTCATGTTTTTATCAACAGTCATGCTCTCTCTCCATTTCATTACTTGCCAGGCATTGCTTATGACGCACAGCTTTCGCACTCCTCTACTTCAAGAGATTTGGAACGCACATAATACACGGTCTTTACGCCACGAGCCCAAGCGTCTACGTAAAGGTCAAAGACCTGGCGCATGGTAAAGTCATTGGTAATATACAGATTCATGGACTGCGCCTGATCAATATGGCGCTGACGAATAGCTGCCGCACGAATAGACCAGTGCTGGTCAATGCTGTGCGCAGGCTTGTAGTACCAGTACGTTTTAAAAGAAAGCTCAGGCGCAATACGCGGCAACATCATGCCCTTCTTTTCTTCCAAGAAAAACGATTGCATGATGGGGTCTAAACCAGCCGTAGTACCAGCGAGAATAGACGTGGAGCTTGTGGGGGCAATGGCCAGCAAGTAGGCGTTACGCATCCCGTTGGTAGCCACCTGAGCACGAACAGCATCCCATTCTTTACCCGTATATGCGCGCTTCTTAAAATAGGCGCCCGTCTCCCAATCAGAGCCTTCAAACAGCTCATATGATCCGCGTTCAGCCGCCAAATTGCAGGATGCCTCAATGGCAAAACGATTGATCTTCTCAAACAGCTGGTCTACAAAATCCAGGTGTTCCTCGCTCTCCCAACGAATAGCCCGCTGAGCCAACATGTGGTGGTACCCGCTTACGCCCAACCCAATAGAGCGATAGCGGTGGTTGGTAATCTTGGCATAGGGCAAGGCATAAAAATTGAGGTCAATGACGTTATCCAAGGCGCGAACCACCGTATGCACAAGCCCGCGCACATGCTGGGTGTCATCAAGATTAATGTTGCCCAGCGATAGACTAGCCAAATTGCATACTACAAAATCACCAGGCCTAACAGTAGTAACTACCACGGTGTCACCCTCATCAGTCACAATCTCACGCGAGACCGTCTCCATAGAAGAGGTGTTCTGTGCAATTTCTGTACACAGGTTCGAGCAGTAAATAATGCCTGCATGCGGATTAGGGTTGGCACGATTTACGGTATCGCGCATAAAAGCAAAGGGTGTACCTGTTTCTACTGCAGAGCGAATAATCAAGCGCACAATTTCACGAATGGGCATGCTGCGCTTAGCAATACGAGCATCTGCTACACACTCAAGATAGCGGCGCTCCCATTCCTCACCAAAGTACTCCTCCAGCGCATACCCCTTAATGGTCAGGATTTCATGAGGATCCATGAGGTGCCACTCTTGTGACATATCTTTTTGTGCCAATTTCCAAAACAAATCTGGATAGCACACTGCTGGGAAGACATCATGTGCTTTTGTACGGTCATCACCATTGTTGGTACGAATTTGCAAGAACTCAGGCAAATCACGATGCCAAGCATCCAAATACACCGCAACAGCACCTGCGCGCATACCCAACTGGTCTACGGCTACGGCAGTATCATTAATAACGCGAATCCACCGGATGACACCGCCAGCTACACCCTGAAAACCACGGATACTACCACCAGAAGCACGCACTTTACCCAGATACATGCCCATGCCGCCGCCAAACTTGGACACTTGCGAAAAATTATCAATGGAGCGATAAATGCCCTCCAAAGAGTCTGGCACAGTGTCAATAAAACAGCTTGACAGCTGGTGATGAGGCTTGCGCGCATTGGAAAGCGTAGGGGTTGCCATAGTAACTTCCAACGTGCTGAGCATGTTGTAAAACTGAGCCACCCAGGTCAAACGATTGCTGCGCTCCTCTTTCATAGCAAGATGCAAGGCCACACCTAAAAACATCTCTTGAGGCGTCTCTAGAATCTCGCCTTCATGCGAGCGAATAACATACCGACGAAGCACCAAATCAAGACCTGCATAGTCAAAAAGCTTGTCTCTTTCATTATTGAGAAACTCCTGCGCTTGCAGTATTTCTTCGCGGCTATAGTTTTCCAAAATATAGCTACCATATAAATGTGCATCCACCAGCATCTGAATTTTGTCATAGAGGTTGGAAATGCCGCGAGACGCCATGGTTTGTGCAAGCACCTTATGCGCTGCAAATGCCCTGATGCGAGCAGCAATGTAACTCCACTGTGGAGCCTCACGGTTACACAGTTCTACCGCCGCGCGTGCCAGGGTATCTAGGCGTTGAGCAGAGTTCATCTCTGACTTGATTAGACCTTCAAAACGAGAAACCCAAACATCTAGAGGATATAGTTCTTGCTCAAAGTCCTTCTCGATATCCAACAGGACGGGGAGTAGGTCATCATCTCCAGCAAGGCGAATGAGTTCAGAGCGCTGAGCGCGCAGCTCACTTCGTTTGGAGCGGTACAAGATATAGCTTTTTGCCTGCTTAAAGTAACCGGCACGCATAAGAGCTTCCTCGACCAAGTCTTGGATAAGCTCCACCGTTGGCTCAGTAGACAGCACATCGGTGCGCCGTGCGTTAGCGCGCTGCACGTCAGGGCACTGTACGTTAGTGCACTGAGCACCATCATGCTGCATGGACTTTGTTATACATGCCTCTACCTGCGTTAGAAGCTGCTCCAGCTCTGCTTGGCTATAGTGCTCCGACGTTGCAGCAAAGACCTTTTGCAAGGCACGAATAATCTTTTGACCGTCGTACTGCTCAATCGCCCCGCTACGTTTAATAATGTTCATGTGAACCTCAAATATGATATGAATAGAAGATATTGTGGTTAATTCCTTATAAACATACCATATATTGTGTTCAATGCCAGTAAAATGTTACAGTATAACCAACATTTATTTTTGTTACTTTAGGGTTATAGGACAAAAATAAGGGCTGCACGACTCACAACAAGCCGTACAGCCCCAGCGCTAAGTAACTAAGAACTAAGCATCTCGCTAGTTTACAACGCCCTTAAGACCATAACTCTCGTGGTAGATATTATCTGGGTCGTACTCAACCTGCGTAGAGAAGTCATCGTCCTTGACCTCAACCTTAACCTTAACAGGAACGGTGTGGTTATCGTAGCGCATGTTATCCATGAACCCAGACTCGCCTGGCTTGGGAACAACAGGACGGATTGTATAGGTATATGTACCTTCGCGTTTGTACGGAATGTCCTTAAAGTAGACATTACCGTCTGTGTCATTACCAGCGACTTCAATCACGTTACCATCTGCATCTACGAGCTCAAACATAAACATGTTGGGTGATAGCTTCATGTTGTACAGCACCACATGTGCGCTTACTTTACCCTTATTGTTGGGCTTGAAGTATACTTGGACAACAGGTTTGGGATACGTGAAGGTTTCTCCCGTACTAGTACCATCCTGAGCTACGTACTTCACCTGAGCCTCAGCCTTATCTATGTCATAGAAGCCCGGCTTTGCCGTAGAGGTGGGGTTCGCCAAATCATAGTCAGTGTCCGCGTCACCTACATGAGGGTATGACTCATTCGCGGCAAGCCATTTCTTGATAGCAGCTGTGGACGTTCGTTCATCAAACGAGAAGCGATACTTGGTGTCCTCGTTTACCTTATTAACAATAGTTGCTGTAACCGTACGTGTAGCGCCATCAAAAGCAACAGTGTAATCTACGCCATAGTTAAGCTCACGAGTGCGACCATCGG
The DNA here is from genome assembly GCF_034113385.1 of Atopobium sp. NCBI lineage: Bacteria > Bacillati > Actinomycetota > Coriobacteriia > Coriobacteriales > Atopobiaceae > Atopobium > Atopobium sp. The sequence goes on from NZ_JAXEXL010000008.1 coordinate 30,205, forward strand.
CACCAGTTGCTACCAATTTGTAAGAATTGGGATAGAGGGTTACATCTTCACTCAACTGGCAGGAGATAGTGATGTGCACCTCAGGATTCTTCAGGCGTAGCATAAGAGAGTCAAGCATGTTTTTCATCTCAGTGTCACTGTTTACCGAGAACGCAGCCTTCTCATCACGTGTGGTTATGCCCTGTGTAATAGACTGTAATACCGATGCACCTCGGCCAGAACCAATGAAGATGGAGTACAAAGAATCAATACCCTTAATTTGGTTAAGCAACAGCTGCGTTGCTGGGTATACAACGTCTACCGAAGTATTATAACCACCATAACTTGCACCAAAGTAGTTATAGGGAATCTCAGTGGGCAAACCATCAGTTACCAACAGCAAAACATTGTCAACGTCGGGGCTGTGGTCCACATAGCGCTGCACCTCCATTAAAGCGCCACCAGTGTTGGTACCACCACCAGCTGTCAGTCGGTTAATCGCCCATGCTGCTTGCTGATAGGAGCCCTTATTTAAAACTGGTTGCACTGTATTGGAATAAGCAAGAATAGAAAACGTATTACTGTTATCAAAGGTACCAAGCTTATTGACCATAGTAGAAAGATTACGCTTGAGTGAATCCATCTTTGACTCACTAGAACCATGTAAATAGCGTTCTCTCATGGAACCAGAAACGTCAGCCACGATAATAAAGTTTTTACGACGATACTTAGGGAAGTTGGAATTATCTGCTGCTTGCGCAGACAAATAGGTACGATAGTCATTGGGACCCTTACGCTGAGTATCTGCATTAGAGTTACCGTCGCCCAAATAGTCAATTTGTTTAGTGGTTTTAATGGCAATATCGGGCTTAGGAAGCTTAACAGGGCCAAGCTCCTCGTTATAACGGAAATGCAACTTAATAGAGCCAGACCAGCCAGAAGATGCAAGCTGGGTAAATTGGCCATAACCTGGAAGATCCCATTTTCTACCATAATATGACATTGGATAGGATAGCTGTGCTGCTCCAGAACCAAACTCCATATGAGAAAAACTTATATGAGAGTCAGTACGATCATTGGGCGTCACATAGAAGTACGGAATACGATTAGAAATAAAAACAGTATTTGCACCGCGCTTAAGGGTTGGACTTTTCACAATTGGCGATACGGGAATTTGTCCGTTAATCGAGTAATCTAGCTGCCGCACCTCTGAGAAAAACTTAAAGTCGTAGGAAAAGCCGCTTGAGTCTACAATGCTTTTTGACTGGTCTGATAGCTCATCATAATTATCTATGATGACCTCAACGTTTAAGGTAGACCCATATGCAGTTTGAGCTGGCGCAACAACCGTAAATACACCAGCAAGGCCAAACACTGCCAAGGCACAGACAGCAAGCATACGCACCATATGTGTACGTAAGGAGTGGCGGTTATTCATCAGAAGTCCCTCCTATCTGAGAGATGGCAGTATTAACAGCATCAAGCGCGTTTTTGCGGTGCTGTTCATCAGCACGTTCAAACAAAGTAATGCGCGCCTTATGCTGCAAAGAAATGTTGGCAGGCTTAGTAGTATTTTCGTCTGGATTGTAAGCAGCCTGCAAGCTGTTGGTATCGTGAGCCAAAGAAGCCTGGGCATCATCTGCTAACAGCCAATTAAGAAAATCCTTCTCGCGAGAACCTGCGTCAGGTAAAACAGAAGCAGAATAGCGAGGATAAAATACCGCAGGGCTATCATCAGAAGAGCCTGGTATAGTCATAAATGCACAGTTGACACCCTGCTTTTGGAGCTCCATTGCTTCTTCAGAGCTGCCGATAAACCCAGCAAGTTTACCATCCTTAAACGACGATAAAACCTCCTCGCGGGATGGCAGTGATTTGACTTCAGGCGCAATGGTTGTACCGTCTGATAGAGTGGCTTGCCAGTTATATAGCTCACTCATATATCGCTGCGTTGCCACAGTCCAATCCAAATCACCTTGATCCAACGAATCCGTAAGAAATACCAACGACCCAATGGTTTTATCGGACGGACCCCACATGCCTACACCTTGCGGGAACAACTCAGGATAGCTATGCCCAAGGGCAACCACACCTTCGCTGGACTGCGGAACAATTGCTTTGGCATCATTAAAGGAGTTGGGATTATATACAAAGGCGCTTACATTACCCGTTAAAGGAATGCTGGCAACGCCCCAAAACTCAGGTGCATGCTGAGAAGAATCTCCAGATTTAGCAGCTTCTTTTTTAGCCTCTTCCGCTTTCTTTGCAGCTTCCGTCTGATCCTCTTCCTGACTTTTTGCGATGCCATTTTTGAGGTCTTCATTAGAAGGTATGCCACCGGCATTTTTGATTGCTGCCATGGTAGCCTCTGCACCATCGGGCTCATTGTGATTAAGAGAAGCCTCACCTTTGGTTACACCCTGATTATCTGTAGATTGCGTACTTGCAGCAGTGTTGTCAGACGTATTTGCATCAGAAGTAGAAGCTGCAGTATTGGCATTCTCGGCAGTTTTTACGGCAGTGGAATAGGGCATAACCATAAAGCGGTCATAATTTTTTGCTGCTACATCTTTAAGATCACCCAATTTATCCGTGGTACCCAGTCCATCATTGATGGAATTAGGCCAAATGCACAGCTTAGCGCCCTCGCGCTTCATAACATCCGCAATGGTAGCGCTGGTAAGCTCAGCATCTGGGACAGCGCGCACATGAACCATGCTCAGATGCGTAATGCCATACTTAAGGGAAAGCGGAAACATGGCACCACTTAAAGACTGAGGCACTACGACGGTTACTGCGTTAAAAAAGGAAAACACAACTAACGCCAAGATTGCAAAGGCAACGCTCGCACCAAGTATTCCTTTGATTTTGTTTTTGCGCTGTTGCTCATACTGCTTACGATAAGCACCTACCTGTGTATTGCGCTTAACGGTGGCACTCATGCAACAGTCCATCCATCGGGTAGATTACCTGCATTAAAACCAGTAACGGAGCCGTTATCAAAGGTATAACGACCAGAATAATATGACGCAGGAGCTGAAGGAGACCAAACTACGTTGTCATTGGGCTCACCATAGGTATCGTCAAAATCAGTCTGAGCAGCAAAGTTGATTTTTTGCAAACCAAAGAGCTTGAGGAAGTAGGTGTCACAAGATCCATGCAACACAATACGTGCTTTATAATGACGTGCATTCTCGGTACGCGTATCCTCAGTAAAGTAAAACTCGCCTTTGTTGGAAAAACCATTGGCGCCCAGCGTTTCTATAATGCATTTAGAAAAATCTGTGCCTGGCTGCTCACTGTAGCGCACCGTATCTTGGTACGTTAGACGGTCTTGAGCCACCAGCTGACACATACCATTTAAACGACTATGTGCCATAAGCACCACACTGGCATCCATGGCCAAACCTACAAAGAAAATCATAACCACAAGTGCAGCAGCAAACATTACCAGCACATTGCCTTGCTCATCTTGAGCCTGGGCTGCTGCTTTGCGTGCGCACACCTGGCGTATATAGCGCAATCCAAACTTCATTAGTAGCTCCGCCTCTGCTGGCCAATAATCTGGTCATAATCTATCGTGCGTTCCATGCCATGCTCTGTAATAAATAACCCCACCAGCGGCTTTACGCGATAGCTAATAGTTGCACGCGCATGCATATGACGCGTGTACTGCGTAGCATCATGCGGTTTTTTGTCATAGTTTGGCACGTCAAAAGAGCTTGTCGTACTCGTAAGCGTTACTTGAGCGTTAGAAACAGCAATCTTGGAAGCATCCATGCCAAACCAGCCAGAATCTGTGATAGCTTTTTTGACCACAGTATCTGCACCACTGGTAATCTCGGTAGGAACTGTATCTGAATAATCGCCCGCGTCCTTGTACTCCTCTTTAACATAGCCCCAGTTAGCATGGCTGCACGCATAATCAAAACTGACGTGCTGATAGCCAACCCAGCCCAGCTCAATCGTGGCAAAGATAAGTAACACAAAGAGCGGAAATACTAACGCAAACTCTAGAAGGGCCTGACCATCTTCACGATGACTTTGTCGAGAAACCCTTTGAAGGAGTGCTGCTATTCTTTGCATCGTATCACTCCTTATATCCACTAGCATACACGTTGCGACTCATAGAATCACTCGTGATGGTCCAATCCATGCCGCCTGTAAACAGTGCGCCAAGTGGGGTAATTGCTCTTCCTTCGCACTGCGTACGTACGGTAACAGTTTGGTAGCTGTAGTTGGACGGACGATCTTCAAAGCGCTCGTTAAAGTTGCCTTCTTTTTCCTTATCGGATGAATACACGCGATAGGTATAAGATTGCTGACCTGCAGCTCCAAGATCAATAGACTTTACGCGGAGATTGGTAAGCTTGTTGCGACCGGCTGCCTGAAGCGATGCGTTAATGCTTTCCTGGTAGTTCCCCTGGGCAAGCGATTCGTAGTTTACGTTGGAAAGCGATGAGGCCGTTGCGTCATTAAGTGCCATGCGCAGCGAAGCATACCGAACAAGGTCAATGGGCGCCAAGGCGAGAAGACACATAACGGAAACGATAAGAGCAAACTCAACAAAAGACTGACCCTCTTCATTACGTACCACGTAACGCAAGGCACGGCGCAAACAAGCATGTAGGCGATGGCTCTTTTTGGGTTTAACGTTCATGACTCCCCTCCTTCAGGGTGTAGGTAGGTACAGGTAATGCAGGGTGCAGCTGATAAAGTAGACATGTGTTTATCAGCAGCAACCCTGACTTAGTGATCTGAGTTGCGCTGACGCAGATACTCTTCAGCGCTGAGTGTATGAGATACCGGCTCAGCGGGTTTCTCGTCAACTAACATAAGAGAAGGTGCTTCTGCGTGTACGGATTCACCCTGGTTGGCGGAGTCGTACATACCACAAAAATGCTTTGCTGCATTGTTTGTAGCATCATCCTCCGCGGTATCATCCAGAGTGGAAGCTTTTGCAGCGGAGGCAGTGGGCTCATAGTTGGACACAATGGGCTCAGCGGTGACAGCCGTGTTAGATACAGCATGGTTGGCATACGCACAAACGGTATCAAACTCACCCATAAGCGTGCTGATTACCTGGTAGGACTTGGTAAATGCCGCGGAAAGATGGTTGTTCATAGCCTGAGCCTCGCTCAAAGCCTTGGTAAGCTTCTCGTTATCCGAGCGGGTCTTTGCCATGTCTGCAAGCAAGGCCTCGTACTGCTTATGAACTGCGTCCAGCGTTACCGCAAGTTCATCGCAACGGTGTTGGATTGCCTTATGCGCAGCTTCATACTCTGCAGCAACCTGCCCAGCAGCAACAGCTTCCTGCTGAGCACGCGCAGCCTCTTGCCGAGCTGCAGCGGCCTCCTGTTGAGCAGCAGATGCCTCTGCTTGAGCACGAACCGTCTCCTGCTGGGCAGCAGCGGCCTCTGCTTGAGCGCGCGCAGCCTCATCTTGGGCACGGGCAGCACTGTTCTCTGCAGCCGTTGTGCGAGAAACCAAAGCGGTGCGCTCGTTCTCAAAGTCCTGACACAAAGCTGCAAGCGCATTGTTTTGGCCCACAAGAGCAGCATTAGTCTGGGAAAGCTCCTCAATATGATCGGACAGTTCTGCGCACTCACGCACGGTCTGCTCGACCTTCTCGATAAGTTCTGCGTGGCCAGCAACCTGCTCTTGCGCAGCAGACAACTCACTTGTGAGAGCCTCAATTTGCTGCTCGAGCTCAGAGTTCTTGTCTTGAGCATCCCTAAGCAAGGACGCACGCTCACCCATGTTTGCAGACATTTCCTCAAGACGACCCATAGCAGTGTCGCGCTCTTCAGAAACGCGATTGAGCTCGCTGGAAACACGACCAAGTTCGTCCTTGAGCTGGTCAATCTGAGCAGCGGCATCGCGCTCATGAGCTTCCAGCTCCATAACGCCCTGCTCAAGCTTGGACTTCATGTCCATAGCCTGCTCCAACTGAGAACGAACGGCAGCGAGCTGCTCAATCTTGTCTCGACTTTGTTCGCGCGCATCTTCTAGCTGAGCGGACGCATCAGACAAAGAAGCTTCCAGCTTTGCACGACGATCCTCAATTTGCTCCATTTGGCTGCGCAGCAATTTGCACTCACTCGTGGAACTTGCAACCTCACGAGAAAGATCTTGAATCTGACGTTCAAAACCAGCACGCATCTGAGCATCAGAGTTAGAAATCTCGTCAATCAAATCGTGCACACTGGCCTGAGAGTATCCGCCAAATACAGAGCGCTTAAGCACGCTTTGCAAATCAATGGTGGGCTGACCTTGCGTATCAACCAGACCCGAGAAGGAAATCTCGTCACGGTCAAACGTAGGTGCGATAGCTTCAGACATAGTTGCTCCTGCATCCGTACCAGTCTTTTCGCTTGCAGAAGCGTCACTGGTCATCGAGTCTATAGAAATACTGTCATCTGCATTGCTTGTAGCAGCTGTACGCGCAATGGCATCAAAGTAAGAAATGGGCGCGCCACCTGTGGTTGGCATGCCGTTTGCAACAGATGTACTTCCCTCAGCAGACATGCTACTTGTTGTAGGCATGCCACCAGAAATGAGCACACCGTTATTTCCTGCAAGATTGCAGGTTTTATCGACAGCTGCCTCATCATCAGATGCTTCAGCAGGCTTGACAGGCTGCATACCATACGCGGCCCTCACAGCATTTGCAACATCGGTGCTAGCCGAATCCTCGGTGCCAGCCTCAGTAAACGCGCTGGATAGTGTTGTAATAAGGTTCATGCGATTCGCATGTTCATCATTGGAAAGCTTGCTCATATCAAACTCCTGGGATGTCTCCTTGGGTGCCGAGAAAAACCACGAATTATCAGGGTTTTCTAGGCCGAATACGCCAGATTGCTCCAACGAAGCATCGACCATACCTTTACGCTGCATACTATCCATTGTGCGAGCTGTATTATCCATGTCGCACCCCTTTCTTACTTGTTATTTGCACCCAAACGCACAGACGACAGCAATGGCTCAACAACCAGCGTATCGCCCACAGTAATATGCGCTGCCTTGCCTACAGGCAATTCCAACACGTGCTTTGCACCCTGAACAATCTTGCCAAGACGCCACGGTTTAATTTCTTCTTTGTAGAGCACACGCATAGCACAGTCCATGTACACCACATCTATCGAGAAACGCATGAAGCAACAATGCACCGATGAACAATTCCACAGCAACAAACCACCGTGCACATCCCCCGGTTTACGCAACATAAGGCCGCGCAGACGAGACCAAAAACTCTTTGCCTCTTCTACCTCAGCCTTAAAGCTTTTCTCTTTGTTGGTTATACACACTGTCATGGTATGCGCATACTCCTTTTCTGGCATTTTGCCGGTCTCTTATGACTAGTAATACCCACCAATCCAAAACTAGCCCAAGTGCAAGGTCTCGATAATATTGAGTGCTGCCGGTGCCAGCAAAATAATAAGCAAGCACGGAAGCAAACATACTACGAGCGGAAGCATCATCTTTACAGGCATTTTTGCTGCGCGTTCTTCTACCTGTGAAGCACGGTACTCACGAATAGACTCTGACTGAGCAACCAAAATATTGGCAATAGGAACACCCAGTTTATCTGCCTGATTAACAGCAGTTACAAAGTTGCGCATGGGCTCTACTCCACAACGCTCAGCTAAATGGAACAGGGCATCACGCCGTGACCCACCTAAAGAAATCTCACGCAGCGTTGTTTTAAGCTCATCAGAAAGAGGACCATCAGTACGATTAACAACATGCTGAAGCGCCTGGTCAAAACCAAGACCCGCACTTACGCAAGAGCTGAGAAGATCAAGCGAACCTGGCATGTCCATCTCGATTTGATTTTTACGCTCCGTAATCTGAGCTTTAAGAATAAAGCGTGACAGAATGTAAACGCCCAGCACAAATATGATGCCAAACAGTGGATTGAAAAACACCCAGCCCATAGCACCCATAATAAGTGACAGCAAGACGCGCTGAGCAAGCCATTCGCGCGCAGATTGCTGTTTGCCCGCACTGCGCAAATCATTTGTGAGTTGCTCTTGTGATTTGGAGTCCAGCGGAATAGCGTTACCAAATACCACAATAATGCGATCAACATAGGGCTTAAAAGCACGCTGATAAAACGTTTTTGGTTCTTCTTTTGGCATTGCAAGAGTTGCTGCATCCATCTGCTCAATGGATTCCAAGCGATCTGTAATGCGGTCATGCTTAAGACGCTTAGAAAGCATCAAGAATGCAACAAGATAAATACCAGCTAAAACTAGTATAAAAAGAAAACTACCTTCCACTGTTCACCTCCTAAATCGTTGTAATCTTACGAATAAGAACAAATGCTATAAGCTCGAGGATTACGCAACCCAAGAGTAACGCCATACCGAGCGCAGACGTAAAAAATGCTTTCATATAGCCAGGATTCATGGCTGAAATAATGAAGTACATAGCTGCAGGCAAAACACCAATAATCATGCCAGACATACGGCCTTGCGCAGTAAGCGCATTAATCTTATTGCGTAAACGAACCCGCTCGCGAATGGTGGTAGCAATGTTATCCAAAATCTGAGACAAGTTGCCACCCACGCGACGCTGTACCATTACGGCTGAGGTCATCAGACGCATATCTCCATTATTGGTACGGTTACAAATACCTTCAAGAGCATCTTCCAAAGGTGTGCCTAAACGCATTTCTGCAACTGCGCGCGCAAATTCACTACCAATAGGGTCGGGCATATCGGTTGCAACAGAAGATAAAGCCTGCTCAAATGAAAATCCTGCCCGCAATCCATTAGATAGGAGCATCACGGCATCGTACAGTTGCAGGCCAAACTTTGTTAAACGTTGTGCGCGAGCAATACGCAAGCCAAGTGGAGGCATTGCAGATGCAGCAAGTGTTGCTATGGTACTCATAGGCAAATTACGTGTAAGCAACATGCTCAAAATACCAACAGCAAATGAAAGCGTCACCCAAAAGAGCAAGAACTCTTCAACGCGCACCTGAATGCCAGAATTGAGGATTTCTTCTCTGAGTCGATCAGATACCTGGATATTCAGTTTAATCCGTTTACGCTCTTCTTTCTTATCAGCTGGGCGCTGAGCATAACTGTCGTTATCGGAGTTTTCTATCTCTTCCAAACGCTCTGCAATAGTATTGGATGAGCGTAGTAAATAAACGCAATATCCTAAAATAAGAACGCAAACAGCCAGTATGAAGATGATGATGGTATCCATAGCTACCGCCTAGACAAACCACTCGTCGCGAATCATAATGCCTGATTCCTCAAACTTCTTCAAAATCTTGGGACGGATACCCGTTGCCACAAAGCGACCCTTAATACGTCCTCCTGCATCCAAACCCTCAGGTTGGAATACAAAAATATCCTGCAAGGTAATGTTGTCGCCTTCCATACCCAAAACCTCAGAAACACTCACGATTTTGCGTGAGCCATCACGGAAGCGTGCCTGCTGCACAATAATATCTAAGGCAGAAGCAATCTGAGTACGAATTGCGCGAACCGGCAAATCAATGCCACCCATCAAAATCATGGTCTCCATACGAGAAATAACATCACGGGGAGAGTTAGCATGAACCGTAGTCAGGGAGCCTTCGTGACCGGTGTTCATAGCCTGCAACATGTCCAAGGTCTCTGCAGAACGTACCTCACCAACAATAATGCGGTCAGGACGCATACGCAGGGCATTCTTTACCAAGTCTCGAATAATAACTGCGCCCTTACCTTCTGCATTTGCGGGACGTGACTCAAGAGACACCACATGGTCCTGCTCAAGCTGAAGCTCAGCTGCGTCCTCGATGGTAACAATACGCTCATCACCAGAAACAAAGCCTGACAAGATGTTAAGCAAGGTAGTCTTACCAGAACCCGTACCACCAGAAACAACCATGTTGGCTTTGCCGCGTACGCACGACTCCAAGAAGGACGCCATAGCGTAGTTAATCGAGCCACCTTCAATCAGATTAGAAATCTTTAAAGGTGCAGATGAGAAACGACGGATAGTAATGGAAGGGCCGTTCAAAGCAATGGGCGGAATGATGGCGTTAACACGAGATCCGTCCAATAAACGGGCGTCTACCATAGGATTTGCCTCATCAACACGACGGCCAACCCTACTTACAATGCGATCCAAAATACGAACAACATGAGCATCGTCCTCAAAGGTAACGTTGCTCAAAATCAATTTTCCCTTACGCTCAATATAGACACGATTGGGGCCATTAACCATGATTTCGGAAATAGAAGGATCTTCCATCAGGCGGTCCAAAGGACCCAAACCAGCAACCTCAGAATATACGTCATCTGCAATAGCAGCACGATCTGCTCGAGGAACTTCTGCGGCTTCGGCAATCAAAATGCGTGCAATGAGCTCACGCATACCCTCTTCGGTTTCTACATCCAAAGCAAGATCTTGTGAATTAACCTGTTTGATTACCTCTGCTTGAACGCTCTTCTTGAGTATGGCATAGCGATTAGTTGCAGGCGCCGCCACAGGAGCCTCTGATGACGAGAAGTGCATAGTGCCACCATCGGTGCCTACGGTACCAGTACGTGCCTGTTCAAGACGTTCAATTAAACTCATTTAAGTCCCTTTTTTAAACCAAATAACCCGCGACGCTTGCCTGTTTCTTGACCAGCCTCAGCTGCCGATGGGGTGACTGAACCACCAAAGCTCTTTTTGCCACGCTTACCATGACGAGGGCCAAGCGGTGCTGCAGCAGCTCCCGTCATACGCACGGCATAATCAATTACTGCACGTGATACAGGGTTTTTAGCTGCACTTAAGGTAATGGGCACGCCATTATTGCTGGCAGAACAGCAGCTTACCCAGTCATAGGGAATCTCAAAGGCAAGATTGGTCTTAAGAACACGTACCACATCATTAGTTGCAATACGCGTATCTGGACTTACAAAAGAAATAACCAAGTTCATCTTTGATGCCATGCCAAGACTATGCATCAAAGAAAGCAAGGTCTTAGTGTGTTTAAGCACCGCAATATCTGGACGTACACAGACAAAAATGTCACCTACTGCCTCAGAAATTGCAATAAAAGTATCGTCAATAGTGGTGCCTGTATCTACCAAGACGTAATCGTAATACCCGCGCAAGGCCATAAGAACACGAGACACCTGCGCTGGACTGATCTTCTCGGCAATCTCTGGTCCACGAGGACCGCACAACACATTGACGCCAGACTCATGAATAACAAGATGCTGACGAATATCATCAATGGTGGGCTCGCCTACCTCTTGAAGCAGCTCACCAAGATCATTGTTGCCGGAGTCAATACCAAAGTAGCAACCCACGTCACCATAGAGCAAATCACAGTCAACAACTACAACCTTCTTGTTGCATTTAGCTAAAGCGACTGCCGTGTTTACAAGCGCCGTAGTCTTGCCTACGCCATCTTTGGCAGAAATAAAGCCAACGTACTTGGTATCAGCCACAACCATGGCACCAGATAAGGCTTCCATGCGGCTACGCTCTACCGTAAGTACAACATGCAGTTGCTCAAGAACTTGTTTTTTGGACATGCGCTCATCATATGCATATTGAATGCCCGAAGAGAGCGTTCTGACATCTTGTATTGCAGATTGCGCAACAATACCCACGATTATGATGCCAGGCCTCAGTGCATATACCTGCTGTACACCACGAAGTATCGCATCAGAACCATCTACATACACAACTAATACATCAGTACCAGCACCGCTTACACCGCGAAGTACGTCAGTCTCACGAGAACAAGCGCCTACAATCTTGTAGTCTTCCTCACCCGTAAAAATGGGATAGAGCACCGATTTGCAAGCGGACTCGTCACCATACAAATATACGTTCGTTGCCATGATGACCCTCCACTACTTAATAATAAGATCGCTGGTACTAATAGGTGCAGTTTGTACTGTTGCATCGCCAGCATCCTGAGGACGCAATGCCAAATACAATTTGCCACTTGATGACATAGCAGCCGTTATTTGCTGTGCTTGATCGGTAGTAAGTTGTAGCGTTACAACCGAATAGGTAGAAATATTTGTTGAAGAAGACGCAGTAGAACTACCCTCCGAAGGCTTGCTTTCGGACGTAAGGTTCTTGTTCAAAGCCAAAATAGGCACATTTTGAACAAGATAGACTGCAGTCGTATCATTCTTTACTTCATTGGTGGTGCTGCCTGAAGTAGAAGACTTGTCTGCACTAATGGCAAACATAATATCTACGCGGTTGCCAACCTTAAGCAACCCAGCAATACCAGACACGTCATCAACCTTGAGTGTCATAGCACGCGTGCCTTCATCAAGCTTAATGCCCAAACCAGAACCCATGCCGTTTTGATCAGCCTTGGAGACATGATTCTTAAGGATTGGCTCACCGGGGACCATTGCTACAAGCGTATAGGCACCCTCTACATCCTTGATAGACTGAACGGCATTGGCATTCTGCTCCGTTGCTGGTACTTTTTTCTCCTCCAGCATGTCGGATTTAATCTGAGCATACGCAGGTATTGAGTCCTTGACGACAACAACGGTACGAATTGATTCATCATTCTTGTTGCCCTGAGGTTTTCTCGAGAATACCAAGAGGTAAGCAATTAAAACAATAATGAGAACAGCGGAAACGACGGCAATGGTCCTCAGCTGCTTTTTCTTATCCACGGGTATACCAGCCATGTATGCCTCTCATATGCTCGTATTACATCCAACAAAATAAGGAGAGGGCTAGTAAGTAAACCTACTAGCCCTCACAATGTGTCCGCTAAGGATTAGGGACCAGGCTTAGGCGTAAGCTTGTCATTTACCTCAACAAACTTCTTCCTGATGCCATCACCAAGGGTGGTGAGTGCAACAATGCAAACTACTGCGATAAGAGCAATAATCAGACCATACTCTACGAGACCCTGGCCGGACTCCTCCTCCTTGAACCACATAAGTGCGTTATCCATTTTTTCCTCCTCTCTACACTCGATTTCTTAACTCAACAAACGTACTATTCGAAACTGGACATCAAGGATGACTTGCAACGCCCAATTTTTCGACAATATCTTTGAGTGGCCTTTCGACTGCCTTTCCAAATGCATTTAAAGCGCCGATGCACACTACAACAACAAAAGAGAGTACGAGAGCATACTCAACAAGGCTCTGTCCAGACTCTTCATTACAGATGATGAGTTTGTATTTCATAAAAGCATTCATTACAATGCAACTCCAAAAACCCGCGTAAAGCCTGGAATATAGGGACATAAAACTGCTGCTGCAAGCCCAATAGAAATAAAAGAGCACATTGGAAAATACGCCATAAACGTAAAGTTTTTCATAAACCATTTCGCAGCAAAGTACACAATGGAAGAAACGGCGAGACCCATAAGGAAATAAACCACTGCAGGCCATCCCGCAATAAAACCAGATACCATGGCCAATTTAATATCTCCAGCACCAACACCGCGAGAACCGCTTTGTGCTTTTGTAATAGCCATAGCCAAAAAGAACATTGCTGCTATACCAAGCATGCAGGCAAAACCTGTAAGAAGAGAAAGAAATCCTCCCTCTAAAATTCGATAGATGCCACCAATAGCTAAAACAGCTATCACAGCCTCATTGGAAATGATGCGAAGCATGTTATCTACCAAGGAGCTCACAACGCAGATGGTTGTAAGAAGTAGCACAGGAATAACAAGGGACATAGGAAGGAAAACGCCACAAGCAATGCAAAATAGTGCATGAGTAAGACCAGCTGCAACAAATGCAAGCTTGGAATTATCTGCAATTATTTCGCGTTCGCGTTGAGCCTGCTTAAAATCGACCAGCAGCTCCGTCAAACGTGGTAGAAAGAGCGAGAAACCGATTCCATACAGGGCAGCGCAAAGCGACACGACATTCAGCATTGCCACCCCCCAAAACATACTTTGGTTCAAAATTGGATGAATAATGTAACACATGTTTTTTTGAATTTATCTAACGAAAGCAAAATATCTTTAATTTGAAGGGTTTTATGTACACAAAATTACAAAGCTAAATATCTTTTTAGAAACCCTAAAATATCTTTAAATTAAACGTAAAAATACTCTTTTATACCTGCAGTTAAAGCTGGTATGTTAGTCCCCGTGATTATAACTAAAAACATACGGATGTACAGGGAACTATTCAGAAAAATTCTCTATACGTGCTTAGTAAACCTAAACTGAGTCAAAGCTGAACAATATGCATAAAACTAAGAACATTTTGCATATCAAGTAGTTCTAGCATTAAGAAATGATTGCTTTGAACGTCTCTATTTGAGTACCTCGCTCTTGCTGCACACAAAGCAAGTAGCAGCTATCCACTTACGTTTACCCCACTCAAAATTACTGTAATGTAGGTCGCACATACTAAACCTAAAATTGCGATTACTACAATCCAGCTTTGCTTATATAGTTTACCGAGCACTCCGATTCCGATAGGAAATAGGAAAAGGGATACGTATATATATGCGGGAAATGAAATAGCCTGTCTAATAAAAGGAAGGCAAAGAACCATCTGCAATATCACTATGCCGCTAAAAAAGATATTGACAGCTTTTTGATATGTTTCTGGTAAATGAACTTTCATTATGCAGCGACACCTTCAAAGGTTCCATGAAATACTAGATAGACGCTTTCTATCTTTGTTATAGAACTTGTAATATATTCCAGCCAAATATTAATTTTTGAACGGTAGTATTTTTTGCTTTAACGGCATAGTTTCATCTGCTAAAGCCTATTAATCCCGTAAGAATATATGAGATTCTATAAGTGCCAATACCAGTTGGCGCTTTTTGTATCTTTTGGATGCGTCGTGTCATTATTAATTTTAATAATGACACGACGCACTCAGAACCCATCAAACTACCTCAAACTAGCTACGTTACATCACTAAAAGCAATCCAAAAAAAGCGTCTACCAGCTAAAATGCTAGTAGACGCTCTAAATTACATGGTGGAGGCGCAGAGAATCGAACTCTGGTCCAAAGCACTTCCCTGGCAGGTGTCTCCAAGCTCAGTTACTGGTTACATCTCAAATGAACTACACCCAGTGACCCGCGTGTTCATTCCAGCTGGTTTGGTCTTAACCTGCAGCATACCAACTACATCTGCAGGAGCATCTTCCTAACATGACGTCGCGCTAAAAACGGAAGCAATCCTTAGTTTGACGGCTACTTTTAAATTAAGCAGCGAGGGCGTAAGAGCCCTGATAAGAGTTGTTGTCAATTCAATTTGACGGTACCCCTGTTTAACGTGGCGAGGAGACCACGGCTTGCTGCCCACCTCAGAACTACCTTGTCGAAGCCAGTCGCCCCCAAAGAAGGGACCAATGACCACCATTTTCAAAGTACACACGTACTGACGTAAAGTCATAAGTCCGTGCACACAGTATACCCTTTATCTGGTGTTAATTCTTTACATTTTCTTTAACTGCAGTTTTGGCTGCCCATCATACGCGGACGCTTATTTACCAACAAAATGATAAGTGCACCCGCAAGCAATGCAGGGCTTACCCAAATGGTATGAACGCCCAAGATTGGAATGAGTTTGCTGCCAAGAATAGCGCCTGAAACAAAGCATGCAATGACACCGTAATACAACAGCATGCCCTCAAGTGCTTGGCGTTTTTTAGTGGTAAGAAACGTTACCAGCTCATGTGTACCAGATCGTAAGTTGCCAATACACATGGTCGTAGCAAATGGACGACCATGTAACACGCGGAACGCCTGAACTTGAATACCGCAAGCAAAGGAAGTAATGCAATTGGCTAAAAGTGATTGACCTTCTGGAACAAATCCAACCATTACCAGCACGGCTATCTCAAAAACGACAGCCTCAATGTGCCAGGTAAAGTTCTCATGCTTCCAGGTAAGAGAAACAAAATGGATAAGACCAATACCAATAACAAAAGCAACAGCAGGCAAGATGTAATGAGAAGCGCGCGCAAATTCACCCGCAGCCATATACACGCCAAACAACAGAAGGTTTCCTGTTTGTGCATTGGCAAACACATGACCGCGCACCAAATAGGAGTACGCATCCATAAGTCCGCCAGACAACGCTAAAAAGATAGCAAGTTCAATGGACTCTACTGTGTTTTGCGCACGCCTCAAAACAATCCTTAGCTACAATCAAAATCGATACGACTTAAATTAGTCCTCTACCAGCTCAAACATATCGGGACCAACGCCACACTCAGGACATACATAATCCTCAGGAAGCTCAGGGGTGTTTACGGTTACCTCGTAGCCACAAACGGTGCAACGAAAGGTATAAGTCTGCTCGTCTGCCATGATTTTCTCCTTCTTACAAGAGCCCTCTCCTCTAGGGCTTATGACTCTAGTATATCCATGCAACAGAAGACGCATGCTCATCATTTTAGAATCAGCACTATTTGTACGTATATGTTGTTTGTTAGGTAACGTTTACTTCCGCAGTTAGACGCCTATACCCTACTCATAGCGGTTGCGCTCTTTAAGGGCACGCGCAATCTCGCGGTCAGTATCGCGCTTAGCCATATCCGCGCGTTTATCGTACAGTTTTTTACCCACGCCCAAACCTATAAGCAGCTTTACACGGTTATTCTCGTCAAAGTACAGCTCCAATGGAATAAGAGCTGTACCTTTAGCGCGCAACTTGCCATCAAGATAGTCAATCTGGCGGCGATGCAACAGAAGCTGACGTTTGCGATTAGGGTCTACATTCCATACATTACCGTGACTGTAGGGATGTATATGCACACCATGTAACCAACACTGCCCAGCACGAATAAGGCAAAACGAATCTGTAATTTGGCACGCACGCTCACGCAAACTGCGGACTTCAGTGCCACACAAGACTAGGCCTGCTTCAAAGGTTTCCTCGATAGCATATTCATAGTGAGCTGAACGATTCTTTGCAATGGTCTTTTTTTCACGCTTAGGCATGGGCTTCTCCATCCTTAAAGCCAGCAGAGTTGCCAACAGATGTGCCATCTATATCATTTGTGGAACCAGCGCTGTCCGCGGTGTCTGCATCAGATTGATGAATGAGTTCAATAAGCGTGGCGGCTGCGGGAGCGCCGATAAGATCGCGCGCACGAACCGTAAGTGTGGTAGCTAAGTTGGTATGGCCAGTTGCAGCAGCATCGGAAGCTACCATAAGCATACTCACGGCAATCTCTGCATTAGCGCCCTCGGGTAAACCTTCTTGTTCCAGCAGGTCACGAGCCTGCTCATCCGTAATGCTATCTGGGTCTGCATCGGTACCAGCCGCTATAGCAAGCGCATTTTCTAGAGCAGCGGAAGGCATGGCGAGCCTGCGAGCACACCTTAAGCATGCTGCTTGTGCCTTTGGACTATTGGTGCTCTCAAAAAAGCCAGCAAAATTAAGGTAAGCGCGCACCAGATGATTGGCATCACTTGCTCGTGCAAAACATGAGTAGGTCAACGCCAGGTACTCATTTATATCTCCGTTAGTCTTATATACATCTGCCAAGTTAAGGCGGTGGCTACAATCCATGGGGTTCCAACGAACCGCCTGCTTAAGTGCTTCAGTTGCACGCGCATAGTCACCTTCGTGCACACAAGCCATAGCAAGGTCAGAATACATGCGGTCCAATGGCTCGTCCATCTCACGAAGTTCACGAGGATCATGTTCTACGCGGCGATACGCCAAGCGCTCAAACAGCGTGGGAAAACTAAAGTACTGCACATCATCAGTGGTTTTACAGTTGCGATCAACGTACTCTTCTGCATCCTCCGCCAGACGGGACAACAAAGCATCCGCCTGCTCATACTTGCCCTCGACGAGAAGACCTTCTGCTCGCAGGAGCTCATCTATCATGCGTGTTTGGCTCATAAGAGCTCCTTTCATAGTGTCCAAGGTTGCCGCACTCACTTGCCGCACCCACTATATTACCCAAGCTGGTCTTTGGGTATGAGCTTCAAATCAATTTGTCCATGTGCGACAGTAACGCCATGGACCTGCACCGCAACACGACTACCAGGACGCAACACCGTTCCCGAAGCTTCTCCTGTAAGCGACATATGCGCTTCATCAAATACAAACCACTCATCGCCCAATAGCTTCATGGGAATGAGACCATCAGCATACGTTGCATCCAGCATAACAAACGCACCAAAACGCTCGCAGCCTGTGATTGTTGCCATGGTTTTCTCGCCAATGCGCTGCTCGTAATACTGTGCCATCTTTATTCGCTGAGAAGCCCGTGCCGCTGCATCGGCGGTACGTTCTTTTTCTGAGCAGGTACGACACAGCTGAGGCAACATATCTACCTCAAAGGTTTTTCCAACAAGTAACGCTTTAAGCGCACGATGCACCAGTACATCTGGATATCGGCGAATAGGCGAAGTAAAGTGACAGTACGCCGTAGCACCTAACGCATAGTGTCCTTGATTGTGGGGGCCATACACTGCTTTGGACTGCGCGCGCAGCAACAGCGAGCTTACCAGATACTCCTGGGGAGTTCCCGCCACATCGTGCAGCACCTGCTGAATTGCGTACGGGTCCCCCGCACAAACCAAATCTCCCAATGCGCCTTTTGCAATGCCCAGTTCGCGCAAGATAGCCACAGCACCAAGCAGCGCATCTGCTTGCGGCGCCTCATGCACGCGATAGGCACACGCTCGTTTTGCTTCATCCAGCGTATGTGCCACGCACTCATTTGCAAGCAACATTGCCTCTTCTACCAAAGACGTTGCATCCGTTTTTTGACGCACACTCACACCAATTGGTTGGTTATATTCATCAAGCACTACGCGCGATTCTATGGACTCAAAATCAATAGAACCACGCTGAGCACGAATTCGCTGTCTTTGATGAGAAAGGCGATTAAGCGTGTGCAGGGTTTTCTCAATAGCGCAAGCCACATCAGGAGCGCAGGGCAACTCCGAGGCAGGCAGTGTTCCTGCCAGCAAGTCATTTGCCTGGTCATATGTCAAACGCGCACGAGAACGAATCACTGAAGGGAATGCCCTCCAAGAAACAACCTCACCCGTTTTACTCAAACGAATAAGCACAGTCATGGCAAGCCGATCTTGCTGAGGCATGAGCGAACAAGCATCATTAGAAAGCTCGGGCGGAAGCATGGGGATAACACGATCTGCTAAATAAACCGAACAGGTGCGCTGCCGCGCCTCCAGATCTAATGAGGAATCCCAGGGCACATAGTGACTTACATCCGCAATATGAACGCCCAGTTCTACCTGGCCATTGTCCAGTTCACAAACGGAAATGGCATCGTCATAATCACGAGCGTCGGTAGGATCAATGGTTACGCATATAAGGTCGCGTGCATCTTGACGGATCTTCTCGGTAGCTAGTGCTTGCTTAACGTCCACCGTAACAGCACGCGCCTCTTTGAGCGCAGCTTCTGGAAACGCAACGGCTAACCCATACGACGCTACCACGGACTCCATATCCAAATCCAGCTCCGTTGCTGAGCCCAGTCGCTTGGTAATGGTTACAATGCCAGGCTCACTACGCGTGGGATAGCTGATAATGCGCGCGGACACAATATCGCCCTCGGACACTGCATGCTTGCGAGCTGAATGGTCGCTCGGCAGGATGAGAAAATCGCGTTGTATGCGCTCATCCAGAGGAACCACTACGCCCAGAGGCGCCATATCCGCATAGCTGCCCAAAAAGGTAAGGGTACCGCGCTGGATAACTGACTGAACGTATGCCTGATCATCCGCCGGTCCTTTGTGGATAACAGAGAAGCTTACCAGGTCACCATCCATGCCCTCTCGCAAGCCACGACGTGCCACGGTAAAGGTGCCTTCATCACTCACAATATGAGCAACGCCAGGACGCAAAACCTGTAACGTCCCCTGCAAGGTAGGACGCAGCTTACGCTTGGTATAGCTTGGCTGTCTGCGTCCATAACGCTTCTTTTTGCCTCGACCCACAAGACTCCCTTCAAGCCTGTTCAAAAAACGCCGCACCTACAAAGGTGCAGCGCTTTAGGATATTTATATGTTGGTACGCCCCGCCGTGCGTAGCAGCTAAACCTTGAGGTAACGGCGCATGGCAATAAGAGAACCAAACAGACCAATTACAATGCCAATGCCTAAAAGACCACCGTACACTTGCAACAAGACGGTATGAGACACCGTAAAGTTAAGGAATGACAAGTTAGACTCAAGGCGTGGCACCACATAGGAAAGCACCACTTGTAGTGCACCAATTGCCAAAACAGCACCCAGCAAAGCCTCAAGCACGCCTTCCGTTAAGAACGGCCCGCGAATAAACCCGTTGGACGCACCTACCAGACGTTCAATTGCAATCTCACGACGACGTGCGGTAATTGCCAAGCGAATCGTGTTGTTAATAAAGACAAATGCCACAAATACCAACAGGCCTACCAGCACCAAGGTGATAATGCGAATGTAATTTGTTACCGAGAAAAGCTTCTCGACGGTGCCTTGTCCGTACACAACGGCATTCTCAGCTTTTTTATCGTCAGCAATAGCTGCAAAATCAGCATCTCCAATGAGCTTATCGGCAGTTGCCTTAACCTGCTTTGGATCATCCAACTTAATTACAAGCGATGCAGGAACGGGATTTGTACCGTCAAGTGCAGCTACTGCGGCCTCGGCATTTTTATTGGACATGGTCTCCTTGTACTCTTGGAGAGCCTGCTCCTTGCTTTTGTAATCCACGGAAGCAACGTTATCCCAACCAGAGATTTTGGTTTTAAGAGCGTCAACAGCAGTGTCTTCTGCGGTATCTGCTAAAAATGCTTGGATAGTTACCTTATCCTCTACGTTGCCCACCATGTTTGACAGCATAAACGAGCCAAGTGCAAACAAGCCAATAACAAAGAGGGACAAGAAAATTGTTACCACGGCGCCAAATACCGTAGACCAGTTACGACGAAAGTGGCTGCCGGCCTCACGCAGCGAATATCCAATGTTAGATAGACCCATAGTAACCGTAGCCTCCCCTCTCCTGATCACGAACAATATGGCCACCCTCAAGAGCAATAACACGCTTACGCATGGAATCAACCATTTCACGGTCATGCGTTGCCATCAAGACGGTGGTGCCCGTACGGTTAATACGCTCAAGCAGCTTCATGATGCCCAATGAAATTGCAGGGTCAAGATTACCAGTTGGCTCGTCACATACCAGCAGTGGTGGGCGATTAACCATGGCGCGGGCAACAGAAACGCGCTGCTGCTCACCACCGGAAAGCTGATCAGGATAGCTGTCCATCTTGTCACCCAGACCTACAAGGCGCAATACCTCGGGAACCTGTGCTCGAATAACCGAACGAGGTTTACCAATGCACTCCAAAGCAAACGCAACGTTTTCATACGTAGTTTTACCAGGGAGCAATTTAAAGTCTTGGAATACGCAGCCAATTTGACGGCGCAAATACGGGACTTTCCAGTTGCGCATGTTGGTAAGATCCTGACCAGCAACAATAACCTGACCAGAACTTGCCTTAAGTTCACGGGTAAGCAGGCGCAAAAACGTAGACTTACCAGAACCAGAATGTCCAACCAAGAATACAAACTCGCCTGCATATACGTCCAGGCTTACATCTTGCAAAGCTGGTTTATTGGGCTGAGCATCATATACCTTGGAAACATTGCGCAAAGAAATGACGGGCTTGGAAGAGCGCGGCATAGATGGCTCTACCGGCTCATTGCTTGACGTGATGGGTGCAAAAGCCGTAGTAAAACCTTCGGTGGTGGCAATGCGCTGGGCTTCTTTGATGGCCTCAGATTGATCGGAGTTTGCTGCCGATGCATCTGGTGCGCCGTCCGAAAAACTCGGCACGTTAGCTGCGCTGGGTACATGAGCTGCGTCTGATGCAGGTATAGTGTTGTTAGGAATAACGATGTTCGGTACGTCCTCAGAGGTAGAAGACGTAGGAACCTGATGAGTAGCCTGTGGTGCAGAGCTAGTTACGTGTGCTGCGTCCACAGCCGCGATGTCAGGAACCGCGGACGAGGTTGGAACAGCTGCTCCGGCTACGTCATCTCGTCGCTCGTCGCTGACGAAATGGTTTGCCACAAGAGCTCCTTACTGCGTTTAAGGTACAGATACGTATGCTATTCTACCAAAGCCATCGTGAGCTTATACAACCACCACGTTGTCTGCAGAGAAAACCTACGGGGAGCACAGAGCACTTTGCAGTATTTTGCAAAGAATTACTTCACCCCAAGTTCCGAAAAGCCCTCACCAAATGCCTCGTATACCTCAGAAATAACCACCACGGCTTCGGAATCTATATCTTCCACGATGGATTTCAAAAAGTTAACTTCTCCACGGCTAAGCACTACAAACAGCATGGGCTTACTGTTGCCAGACCACACGCCACGTGCCTGGATTTCCGTGCAGCCGCGCTTCATTTCATACATGACAGCGTTGGCAATACGCTCGTGTTTCTCGGAAATGATGTACGCAGCACGCGTAGTAGAAGGGCCGTCCACCACATAGTCCAACACGCGACAACAAATAAACATACAGATAACTGCATACAAAGCATTGCTGAGCGAGAAAACCGGAATGGATGCCACAATAACTATGAGGTCAATAGCAATTGATGCCGTACCCACCGAGAAGGAACTGTGGCTTGCAATAATTTGCGCAATGATGTCTGTGCCACCCGTGTTGCCACCAGAACGGAACACCAAGCCCAAGCCAATACCCGCAATAACACCGCCCCAGATGGATGCTAACAGCAAGTCACCGCTGCTCAAAACCGGAAGGACAGGAGCAAGAGCATCCAACGCAATGCTGGAGCATACAATTCCTGCAATGGTACGAGCCAAATAACGCTTACCGCCAGTGCGCACTACAGGAATGAGCAAAAAGGCATTAGCCAAAAGTGTTTGGGCGCCAACGGGAATCTCTAGTCCCACCTGTGCACCCAGTGCATGAATAATGGTTGCTACACCTGTTATGCCACCAGCAGCCAGACCATTAGGTACTTGGAAGCAGTCAATTCCCACGGCAAAAAATAAGGAGCCCACAATAATTAAAAATGCATCGCGAATATCGCCGCGGTGAATAATATGACGCTTCATTGTGCCTCCCTTATATTGCATGAATCAAATGAATGGTTCTATTTTATCCAATATCTGTAATACCAGAGTTTGGTTTACCAGCTGCTACCCAACGATGATATCCAATAATAAACTCATCAAGTTCGCCATTTTCCAAAATGGCGTTTACTTTCCCCGTTTCTACACTTGTTCTCAAATCTTTAACCATTTGATAGGGGTACAACACATAGCTGCGAATTTGATTGCCAAAAGAAATATCATGCTTGGGGCCACGCAACTCATCCAGCTCTGCCTCGCGCTCTGCCTTTTTTAGCTCATACAAACGGCTACGCAAGATTTGCATGGCAAAAGCCTTGTTTTGCAATTGGCTCCGTTCATTTTGGCACGTAACTACAATGCCTGTTGGTAAATGCGTAATGCGCACCGCAGAGTCCGTGGTATTAACACCCTGCCCACCATGCCCAGATGCATGGTATACATCAATGCGCAGGTCATTAGGGTCAATCTGCACGTCCACATCTGCGGGCAAGACTGGAATAACCTCTACGCCAGCAAACGAGGTCTGGCGACGCTTCTTGTCATCTGTCGGAGAAATGCGCACCAAACGATGCACACCCTGCTCTGCCCTGAGCATGCCGTAAGCGTTTTCCCCAGCAACAGTAAAGGTTGCACGATCAATGCCAATCACTTCAGCAGTAGGTGCATCATTGATGGTGACCTTCCACCCACGTAACGCACAGTATTTCAGATACATATGGAACAGCATATCGGCCCAATCCTGAGCCTCAAGTCCACCCTGGCCTGGCGTTACGGTAACAATGGCATCACCATGATCAAACTCCTCGGTAAACCAACTTGCCAGTTCAAGTTCTGTAAGCTGCGCCTCGAGTTTCTCGATAAGGTCAGACGCTTCCACCCTAAAGGCTTCATCTGCTGTCTCATCCGCAAGCTGCAAAGCAACCTGAGCATCTTCCAACCAGGTTTTGATATCTGCCACACGAGCAATGGTCTGCTTGGCGCGCGTGAGCTTCTCCATGGTCACGCGTGCAGCTGCTGCATCGTTCCAAAAATCAGCGGCCGAGCTCACACATTCGAGCTCGGCAACCGTTTGCTGCAAAGTATCTATGTGCAAAAACACCTGCGCATGAGCCAGACGTTCCTCTAGCTCATGCAGCAGAGACGGTGTTACTTCAACCATTAACGATTCCTACCGTGGCAATTCTTGAATTTCTTACCGCTTCCGCAAGGGCAGGGGTCATTGCGACCAACACCTGCATACGGGTCGCTTTCGGATTTAATATACGTGCGAGGCTTGTCCTGGCCAGCTACCACCTGCTTACCAGCAGCGTTTAGAGTGGCATGCGGATTTTTGACACGTGCTAGGCCCATAGCAGAACTAGAGCCCTGATCACCATCAACCTCTGCAGGACCAGAATACGTTGCATTGGACAGACCATCATCCACCGGATCGGTGGGTGCAACAGCAAGCTCCATACGCAAAACGGTGCGAATGAAGTCCTCATACATGGTGCTTACCAACTCGGAAAATGCCTGATATGCCTCGCTACGATACTCCATCAAAGGATCGCGCTGACCAAAGCCACGCAGGCCAATACCTGTCTTAAGATAGTCCATTTCCTGCAGATAAGCCATCCAGCGGGTGTCAATAACACGCAGCATAACCTGAGTTGCAAGAGCACTCATAATGTCATCACCAATGCGCTTTGCCTTATTGGTATAGGCGCTAAAGACAAACTCAGAAACCGTTTCCACAATTTCCTGGCTATCCATAGAGGTAGAAATCTTGGGCAAGTCTTGTTCTTCTATGCCCGTAAGTTCTTCAAGCCACTTAAGAAGACCTTCGATGTCCCAATCCTCTGCAGACACAGCAGCCGAGCAGTAATTTTGCACTTCTCGCTCGACGGTATCGTAGGTAACTTCCTCAACATGATCCGTTAAATCTTTGCCGTCCAGAATCTTGTTGCGCTCCTCATAGATTACCTGACGCTGCTTATTCATAACGTCATCGTAATCCAGAACGTTCTTACGCATAGAGAAGTTGATTTCCTCAACCTTGCGCTGAGCACCTTCCACAGCCTTAGAGACAGACTTGGACTGAATGGGCTCATCGGAAGGCATTTCCGCACGCTCCATCCACTCCGCAATCTTGTCCATACGGTCGCCACCAAACAAGCGCATCAAATCGTCTTGGAGTGAAAGGTAAAATTGAGTCTCTCCGGGGTCACCCTGACGGCCAGAACGTCCACGAAGCTGATTATCAATACGACGACTTTCATGGCGCTCGGTACCAATAACGCACAAACCACCAGCATCCTTTACATGCTCGCGCTCTGTTGCGCAAATCTCGCGCGCCTTTTCCAAAGCAGCTGCCTTCTGCTCATCTGTAGCTTCCTCTAGATTAAGGCCTTGCTCCAAAAGAAGATCATCTGCCAAGAACTGAGGATTGCCACCGAGCAAAATATCTGTACCACGACCAGCCATGTTAGTTGCAATAGTTACCGCACCTTCGCGACCAGCTTGTGCAACAATGGCGGCCTCACGCTCATGAAACTTAGCGTTTAGTACGTTATGAGCAATGCCTCGTTTATTGAGCAAACGAGACAAGCGCTCAGAGTTCTCAATGGAAACCGTACCAACCAAGACGGGCTGGCCAGATTTATGGCGCTCAATTACATCCTGTGCAACCGCATTGAACTTATCGTCAATAGTGCGATACACCAAGTCAACGTTGTCAATACGAGCAACAGGCCTGTTGGGTGGTATTGCCTGAACAGGCAGGTTATAAATCTCACGGAACTCCGCATCCTCAGTCATGGCAGTACCGGTCATGCCAGAGAGCTTCTTGTACAGACGGAAGTAATTTTGCAGCGTAATAGTGGCAAGCGTCTGATTTTCTTCGCGTACGTATACGCCTTCCTTGGCCTCAATTGCCTGGTGCAGACCTTCCGAATAGCGACGACCTTCCATAATGCGGCCAGTAAACTCGTCAACAATTTTGACTTCACCATCTGTAACAACATACTGCTGATCACGATGGAACATATACTGCGCCTTAAGTGCCTGCTGCAGATGGTTGACGAGCTGACCAGAAATATCAGCATACAAATCATCAATTCCAAGCGCACGTTCTACCTTCTTAAGGCCCTGCTCAGTAGTGGCAATGGTGTGCTTAGCCTCATCCATCTCAAAATCTTCTTCGGGGATAAGACCACGAACCGCGCGCGCAAAATCCTTGTATGTACTTGCAGATTTAGAACCAGCACCAGAAATAATAAGTGGTGTACGAGCTTCATCAATCAAGATGGAGTCAACCTCGTCCACGATAGTAAAGTTATGTCCACGCTGAACACGCATGCTTGCGCGCGTAACCATGTTATCACGCAGATAGTCAAAACCAAACTCGGAGTTAGTGCCATACGTTACATCTGCCTGATATGCAGGTTTCTTAAGCATGAGAGGCATGCCATTTTGCAGCAAGCCAACATTCATACCCATATAGTGATACAGCTGACCCATCCATTCGCTATCGCGCTTGGCTAGGTAGTCATTAACGGTAACAATATGAACACCGTTACCAGAAATTGCATTGAGATAGCCCGCCAGCGTCGAAACAAGCGTTTTGCCTTCACCTGTTTTCATCTCGGCAATCATGCCACGATGTAACGCTGCGCCACCAATAAGCTGGACAGGAAAGTGACGCATACCCAACACGCGACCAGATGCCTCACGAACCGCAGCAAATGCCTCGGGCATCATGTCATCTAAAGGCTCACCCTTTGCGTAGCGCTCACGAAACTCAGCAGTTTTACCCTTGAGCTCATCTTCGCTCAAAGCTGCAAACTGCTCATTTAAATCTTCGACGCGCGCCGCAACCTTCTCGAATTCCTTGAGTTCCTTATCGGAACCGATTGAAAGTAGTTTAGAAAAGAAACCTGGCATGTTACTTCCTTGCCTGCATACAACTTATAGATAATGCTTTGCACATAATTCTTCAATCTGTAACTTTATCAATCCTAAGACAAAGCCTTGTGCAAGATAGGACCCATCACCATAAATACGCAGACT